>NZ_CAHJXA010000046.1 GCF_903644135.1 Sphingomonas bacterium
CGCGCTGTCCGCCGACCGCGCCGCCGAAGCGACCCGCACCGCCAGGCGCGACCGGACCGCGATCGAGAAGCTGATCGCCCGCGCCGAGACCGACGCGGCGCTCGCCGCGTTGCGCGCGCTGGAGGAAGCGCCGCCGACGCGGACGATCCGGCATGATCCTTGCTGATCGTTCGCCGATGATCAACGCCATCGCCTCGCCTTCGCATAGCCGCGCAACCCCATCGGCCGGAACCAATGCCGGCGCGGTGGCGGTGGCCGGAGCGAGTTTCGCCCTGCTGCTGGTGAGCGACGACGCGACGCCGAATGATCCGGCGGGCGCAACGCTCGACGAGGGGCCGACGGCCGACCGGCAGGACGATGCCGCTGCCGGCAAGCCGCTGCCGACGACCGATGCCGACCCGTCGCTGCTGGCGGCCGACCCGTCCTTGCCGGGATCGGACGCTGCCTGGCTGATGTCGGTGCTTGCCGGGCAGCTGCCGATCAGTTCCTCTGCGCCGGTCGATCCGCCAGCCGAGCTGCCAGGCGGAGCCGCCGCGCCATCCGGACGCGCTGCAACCGTCAGCCTGAAGCTGCCGGCGACCAGCCTGGTCGACCCGGCCCCGCGTCCTTCGATTGTGCCATCGGCAGCGCCGTCGCCAGTGATTGCCGACCTGCCTGATGAAGATCGCAAAACGCCGGCTGCTTCTCCCGACCGGCCAACCGCCAAGCCTCCCGCGGCAGCGGCCATACCGATGCTGGCGGTCCAGGCCGCCGTCGTGCAGCCTGCGCTCCCCGCTGAACGCCCTGCAATGACCCCTTGGACTCCGTCGCTTCAGGCCCAGGTGCGTGCGGCGCTGCCCGACACGGCGAACGTCAATCCTCTGCCGACCAAGACGATGGATGCGTCTCCGCCAACTCAGGCAATGCCGATGCCCACTCTCGCCTTTGCTGCGGCAGCATCGCCGACATTGTCCTTCACAGCGCCGCCCATGCTGGCTGGATCGACGGTCATCAACGCCGGCTCGGGGCCGGTCGTCTCGACGGTCGTATCCCGTGTCACGGTCGTGCCCGCGGCCGATGCTGCTGCGCCTGTTTCAGCACCGCCGATCATGGTGCCAGCGCCAGTGACTGAAGCGATTGTGCCGACGCCTCTTGCCACCGGTTTTGTCCGGTTCGCTGCAACGCCGGCCGTCATTGCCTCGCCGGGACAGAACCCGACGGATCCGCCGCTCGCGTACAAGGCTCCCACGGTATTGGCACCGAGCGTTACGCCAGTGCCGTTGCCAGAGTCCTCACCAGTCCTGACGCCAGCCCAAACGTCGGTGCCGGTTGCAACGACCTCGCCGGTTTCCAAGGTCGCCCCTGCGGGTCAAGTCTTCGCCGCGGCGATCCACGATGCCGCTCGCAAGCCTCCCGGCGACGACGCCATCGTCCTGCAGGCGATGTCTGCCATCGCGACCCACGCGTCCACGCCCGGCGTCGTCGCGGCGGCGGGCGGTCGCAGTGACGCCGCACTCGACCTGCGCCATCCCGGCTGGCCGAGCGCGATGATCGACCATATCGAGAAGCTGCGCGACGCGGCCGACGCGAGCGACACGCGCATCCGCCTCGTGCCCGACGCGCTGGGCGGCATCGACGTGTCGCTGCGCCGCCACGACGAGGGCGTGCGCGTCACCCTGTCGGCCGACCAGCCGGCGACGCAGGCGCTACTCGCCGATGCGCGGCCGCAACTGACCGAACTGGCGCAGGCGCGCGGTATCCGTCTGGCCGATGCGCCCGTCGGCACCGGCGGGCAGAGCCTGTCGGACGGACTGCGCCAGCCCTTCGCGCGTCCGGCCACGCCTGGCGCTCCCGCCTCCGCCACCACCACGACCGATGACGACGACCTGGCCGATGGCCGCGTCGCCTGACACGAAGGACCTGATCGATGAGCGACAAACCCGACGAAGCCGCGCCCAAGAAGGGCAAGAAGGGCAAGATCCTGATGCTGGGCATCGGCCTGCTCGTGCTGGTCGGCGGCGGCGTTGGCGGCGGGCTGTACGCCGCGCGCTCCGGCATGGTCGGCGGCGCGAAGCCGGTACCCGACAACAGCCCCAAGCTGGTCCTGAAGAGCGAGCAGAAGCAGCCGACCGCCAAGGAAGGCGGCGAGGCGAGCGCGCCCGGCAAGCCGACCGGCGGCCTGGGCGGCACCGGCGGCGAGAAATACGCCTCCACCTACTATCCGATGGAAAAGGAGTTCACGGCCAACCTGCAGGGCTCGTCGCACTTCATCCAGGTCGGGCTGGCGGTGTCGACGCCCTATGACGAGCGGGTGGTCGCCAACCTCAAGGCCGACGACATCGCCGTGCGCTCGGCGGTGCTGATGGCGCTGGGCGACACCACCGAGGATCAGGTCTTCACCAGCGCCGGCAAGCAGCAGTTGCAGCGCCGCATCGTCAAGGCGATCAACGAAACCCTCAAGCAAAAGGAAGGGTTCGGCGGCATCAGTAACGCTTATTTTACCAGTTTCGTCGTTCAGTGAGGCCATGGTTAATGTCGCGGCAACATCCCCTGACCTGAAGTCCGAGCGGCGCGAGCGTGCTCGTGCCGACACGGCCGATCATGGCGTGCTCGGCCAGGGCAAGCTCAACCCCTATGGCGACCTCCACACGCTGCAACATCTGTCGGCGCGGCTCGCGCGCGGGATGCGTGGCATGTGGGAGCCGCTGCTGCGCCAAGAAGTGCGGTGCTGGGCGGAGCCGCTCGTCGTGCAGCGCTTCGCCGATTACCGCGCCGAACGCGGCGAGCGGCTGACCGCCTGGCTGCCGCTGACGATGACGCCCGGTGCGGGGTCGGCGCTGCTGGTGTTAGACGGGCGCTTCGTGCTCGAACTGCTCGACCTGTTCTTTGGCGGCACCGGCGCGGTTGCGCATCCGCTGCCGGCCGAGTTCTCGCCGGCCGGCGAGGTAATGGTCGCGCGGCTGGGGGCGATGCTCGCCGCGCCACTCAAGGCCGCGTGGGAGCCGCTGTCGCGGATCGACTTCCTGCCCCTGCGCGGGGACGCCAGCGTCGCCGCCGTGCCCGACCTCGACGGCGACGATGCCGCGATCGTCACGCGCTTCGGCATCGCAGCCGGCACGGCCAAGCCCGTATTTGTCGACATCATCTATCCGGTCGCCGCGCTGAAGCCGCATGGCGCGGCGCTGACCGGCAAGGTGCTCGACAAGGCCGAGGCCGACCCCGCCTGGCGCAACCGCCTCACCCGCGCCGTCATGGACGTCGCCTTCCCGATCCGCTCGGTCCTAGCCGAGCCGGTGGTGCCGCTCCAGATGTTGATCGACCTCAAGCCCGGCGACGTCATCCCGATCAGCTTCGGCCCCGACGTGCCCGTGATGGTCTGCCGGGACTGCCTCGGCACCGGCACCGTCGGCACCGCCAATGGCCGCGCCGCCGTCCGCCTCACCAGTATCGCCCGCCTCGACGAAGGATTGCACGCATGAACGACATGACCGGCGGCTTCCCCGCCCCCTTCGGCGATGCGGCGCTCGCCGCCAATTTCCGGCTGCTCCAGGATGTCGACGTCAAGCTGACGGTGGAGATCGGCTCGACCAGCCTGACGCTGCGCGAGCTGCTGGCGCTGGGCGAGTCGAGCGTGATCGAGCTCGACCGCGAGGCCAACGAGCTGCTCGACGTGTTTGTCAACGGCACGCTGATCGGCCGCGGCGAGGTGGTGACGGTCGGCGACCGCTTCGGCGTCAAGATGACCGAGCTCGTCTCTCCCGACAAGCGCGGCTGAGCCGATGTTGTGGAGCTATATCCTCAAGCTGGTCATCCTGCTGCCGCTGGTCTGCGGGCTGATGGTCGGCTGCGTCTGGCTGTGGCGGCGGCTGGAGAGCCGGATGCCGGGCAAGGCGACGACGCGGCTGGTGCAGGTGCGCGAGACGATGATGATCTCGCCCGGGCTGCGGCTGGCGGTGCTCGATTTCGAGGGCAAGCGGCTGCTGGTGTCGGTCGGCCGCGGCGGCGTCACCCTGGTCGACAAGGTCGGGTCATGAGCGTCACCGTCACGCGCAAGGGCGAGGGCCCCTCGCTGTTCCGCAGCGCGCCGGCGCGCCGGTCGCGGATCGGCTTGAAGCTGGTGTGGATCGTCGTCGCGCTGCTGATCGGCCTCGCCATCGCCGTTCCCGCCTTTGCGCAGGCCGCTCCGGCTACTCCCGGTGTAGGCGATGCGGTCGATCGCGCGCTTGGTCAGCTCGGCGGCACCGGGCAGGCGGCGGGGCAGGGCGGCAGCGCCGGCCTGTCGCTGTCGCTGCAGGTCCTCATCATCATGGGGCTGCTGACGATCCTGCCCGGCCTCCTGTTGATGATGACCAGCTTCACCCGCATCGTCATCGTGCTGGCCATGCTGCGCCAGGCGCTCGGCCTGCAGCAGACGCCGCCCAACCAGGTGCTGATCGGCCTGTCGCTGTTCCTGTCGCTGTTCGTGATGGCCCCGACCATCAGCCAGATGAACGCCCAAGCGATCCAGCCTTATGCCGCCGGCCAGATCGGCGGCACCCAGATGATCCAGGCCGCCGGCGCGCCGCTGCACGCCTTCATGGCCAAGCAGACACGGATGAAGGACGTCACGATGTTCGCCGGCCTCGCCAAGTCGGGGCCCTATGCCAAGCCCGCCGACATCCCCTTCGCGGTGCTGCTGCCCGCCTTCATCACCAGCGAGTTGAAGACCGCGTTCCAGATCGGTTTCCTGATCTTCCTGCCGTTCATCGTCATCGACCTAGTGGTGGCGACGGTGCTGATGAGCCTCGGCATGATGATGCTGAGCCCGCAGATCATCTCGCTGCCGTTCAAGCTCCTCCTGTTCGTGCTGGTCGACGGCTGGGCGCTGACCATGGGCAGCCTCGCCAACTCGTTCGCGAGCTAGCGGGGTGGACTCCTCCTACTTCCTCACAGTCGCCGATCAGACGATGTGGGTGCTGGCGCTCGCCGCCGCGCCGATCCTGCTGCCGGTGCTGGTGTCGGGGCTGATCATCGGCATGATCCAGGCGGCGACGTCGATCAACGAGGCGACCTTGTCGTTCGTCCCCAAGCTGATCGTCGTCGCGGTGTCGATCCTGATCTTCGGCAGCCTGATCCTGGGGCTGCTGAGCGACTTCACCATCGGCATGTTCGACCGTATTCCGGAATTGGTGAAGTGAGCGTTCTCCCTCTCCCCTTGGGAGAGGGAAGGGGCCCGCTGCCGCAGGCAGTGGGAAGGGTGAGGGAAGTCATCTCCCCAATCCTGCCCTCACCCTTCCGCCGCGGCGCGGCTCCCTCCCTCTCCCAATGGGAGAGGGAATGATGCTCGGCTTCGGCCTCTCGATCGAGCCGCAGCTGTGGGCGCTCATCTTCGTGATGGTGCGGATCGGCGCGGCGTTCGTCACCGCGCCGATCTTCTCGGCGGTGACGATCCCGCTGCCGGTGCGGGTCGGCCTGTCGGGGGCGATCGGCGTGCTGGTGCTCGCCGCGCATCCGGTGGTGCCGCCGCCGCACGTCTTCGCGGTCGCGACCTTCCTGTCGGTCGCCGCGGAGGCGCTGGTCGGGCTCGCGCTCGGCTTCATCCTCCAGATCGCCTTCGCCGCGCCGCTGGTGGCGAGCGAGATCATCGGCACCTCGATGGGGATCGGCTTCGCCAGCGCGATCGACCCGCAGAGCGGCGTCTCCACCCCGGCGCTCGGCCAATTCCTGCAGGTGATGCTGACCTTGCTGTTCCTGTCGGTCGACGGCCATCTCGTGCTCGTCGACATGCTGGTGCGTAGCTACGACGCGCTGCCCCCCGGCGCGGCATGGCTCGACGCGCAGCACCTGAAGGGGATCGCGGTCTTTGGCGGCTATGCGTTCCTGGCCGGGCTGCTGCTGGCGCTGCCGGTCGGGTTCCTGCTGCTGTGCCTCAACCTCGTCGTCGGCATGATGAGCCGCGCCGCGCCCGCGCTCAACCTGTTCGCAGTCGGCCTGCCCGCCAGCCTCGCCGTCGGTGTCGTCGCGCTCGCCGCCGCCTTTCCGGCGATGGGCGATTACATGCTGGTGATCATCCGCGAGGGCCTCCTGGCCACGCAGAACCTGGTGCTCGGCTGATGGCGGAGGAGTTCGGCGAACGCACCCAGGCGGCGACACCCAAGCGCAAGCGCGAAGCGGTCAGGCAGGGCGATACCCTCAAGAGCCGCGACTTCGCCACCGCGCTGGTCGTCCTCGCCGGCGTCGCCTGGGTGGTGATGTTCGGCCCGCAGCTGATCCGCGCCTGCGAGGCGGTGATGGCGGCGAGCTTTCAGTTCGGCCGCAGCGACATCGACGATTTCTCTCCCTTCCGGCCGCTGGCGGAGGCGGGGTGGAAGCTCGCGCCCTCGCTGGTCACGCTGTTTGTGATCGGCATCCTCGCCGCCATCGCCAGCCAGGCCGCGCTCGGCTCGTTCGGCTTCAACCCTGGGCTGCTCACGCCCAAGGCGTCGCGGGTCAATCCGGCAAGCGGGCTCAAGCGCATCTTCGGCACGGCCGGCTGGATCGAGCTCGGCAAGTCGCTGCTCAAGATCGTGCTGCTCGGCTGTATCGGCGGCTGGGCGCTGTGGCGCTCGACGCGCTCGACCATCGGCATGGCGTCGTCCGATGTTGGCACCGCCGTTCATCAGCTTGGCGGCACCTTTGTCGGCATCCTGATGGCGATGGCGTTCGGCCTGGTGGTGATCGCCGGCATCGACGTGCCGATCCAGGCGTGGCGGCTTTACGCCAAGCTGCGCATGTCCAGGCAGGCGATCAAGGACGAGCACAAGGAGAGCGAGGGCTCGCCCGAGAACAAGCAGCGCCTGCGCAGCCAGCAGCGCGCGGTGCTGAAACGCTCGGTCAAGAAGGCGGTGGCGGAGGCCGACGTCATCCTGACCAACCCGACCCATTTCGCCGTCGCGCTGCGCTATGATCGTGGCCGCGACCAGGTGCCGGTGGTGGTCGCCAAGGGCCGCGGCGCGACCGCGCTGGCGATCCGCGAACTGGCCGCCGAAGCGCAGATCCCCAGCCTCGAATATCCCATGCTGGCCCGCGCGGTCTATTACACCAGCCGCGAGGGGCAGGAGGTGCGCGACGACCTCTACGTCGCGATCGCCACCGTGCTGGCGTTCGTGTTCAACCTCAACGCCGCCGCCGGCGGCAGCACGATGCCGCCGCCGGTCGCGGTGCCGCCGGGCGCGCGCTTCGACGAAAATGGCATTGCGCTGGCCTAAAATCCTGCGGTTGCCGGTCGTTTATCACAGGTGAGCAAGGGGTGAGCCGGCATGACGACCACGACGAGCACGACCGCCGCCGCCACCACGCCCGCCTCGACCCAGTCGGTCGTCAGCACCGCCGCCCAGTCGCTGCTGACCTCGCTGGGATCGGGCTCGGGTGTCGATACCAGCTCGCTTGTCACCTCGCTGGTCACCGCGCAATATGCGACGCAGGACGCCTCGCTGACCAGCAAGTACGACGCGCTGACCTCGCAGATCTCGTCGGTCGCGAGCGTCAAGAACGCGATTACCTCCTTCTCCTCCGCGCTCGGCACGCTGGTCAAGGGCGGCACGCTGACCACCCAGCCGGTCAGTTCCAACAGCGGCGTCCTTTCGGCCACCGCGCTGCCTGGCGCGAAGCTCGCCGGCCTGTCGTCGAGCATCACCGTCAGCCAGCTCGCCAGCGCGCAGACCGCGGTGACCGCCAACGCGATCGCCGACCGCACTGCCGCGATCGGCACCGGCCAGCTGACGCTGACGCTGGGCACCGCGACCTACAGCGCCGACGGCACATGGACCGGCGTTGCCAACGGTGCCGGTGCCGTGACGATCGACCTCACCAGCGCCAATGACAGCCTCGACGGCATCGCGGCAGCGATCAACGCCAGGAAGGCGGGGGTGACCGCCGCGGTCGTCACCGACGCCGACGGTTCCGCCTATCTGTCGCTCAAGGGTGCCACCGGCAAGGCGCAGGCCTTTACGCTCCAGGCGACCACCGACGACAGCGGGGCCCTGGCGCAGTTCAACGTCGGCCCGGGCGCGAGCGGCACGACGCTGTCGTCGGTCGCGCAGAACGCTAGGCTGAAGGTCGACGGCGCATCGGTCGAGCGGACCGGCAACACGATCAGCGACCTCATCGCCGGCGTGAAGCTGCAGCTCACCGGCGTCTCGACCGCCGCCGTGGCGCTGACCAGCGCCACCCCGACCGACGCCTTGTCGGGGGCGGTCAGCGACTTCGTCGACGCCTATAACGAGGTGGTCGGCATCCTGAAGACGCAGACCGATCCGATCAACGGCGTCCTCAAGTCCGACCCGGCGGCGAAATCGCTGCTCGCCTCGCTCAAGGGCATGACGCTGGCGAACCTGGTGCCGGGCGCGGACAGCGGCACACCGACGACGCTGGCCGCGATCGGCGTCGGCACCAACCGCGACGGCACGCTGAGCCTCGACACCACCGCCCTCACCAACGCGCTCGGCAAGTCGCCGCAATCGGTCGAGGCGATGTTCGCCTATTCCGCCGATGCGACCAGCGGGCTGTCGGCGATCCTGTCGTCGCTCACCACCGAGGCGACCAACACCAGCTATGGCCTGGGCGCTTCGACCAGCAGCTATACCGCCGCGCAGGCGACGATCAGCACCGAGCAGAGCGACCTGTCCGACCGGAAGACGGCGATGACGACGCGGCTGACCCAGCAGTTCGCCAGCATGAACAGCCGGGTCACCGCCTATAAATCGACCCAGGCCTTCCTCACCAACCAGATCGCCGCCTGGAACAAGAGCAGCTCATGACCTATGCGAGCGTGCTGGCGCGGCCGGCCGAGACCTATCGCCGGATCGACGTCGCCGGGCGCACCGCCACCGCCGACGGGGCGGGGCTGGTGCAGCTGTTGTACGACGAGCTGGTCGCCGCCTTGCGCGCGGCGGCATGGGCGGCGCAGCATGGCAAGCTGACGGTCAAGAGCGAGCGGGTGACCCGCGCCACCGCCATCCTGTTCGCGCTGGAGGCGGGGCTCGACTTCGCCAAGGGCGGCGAGGTGTCGGCGACGCTCGCCCGGCTGTATGCGGGCGCGCGGCGGACGATCATCGACGCCTCGATCGGCCACGACCCCGCGCCGTTCCGCGACACCGCCGCCAATCTGGAAGAGATCGCCCAGGCGTGGCGAACGGTGAGCCGGCAATAACGGTTTACCCCGCCCCGCCGCCCCCCTAAGCGCCACGCGGACCAGCAAAGGAGTGGGCGTGGCCAATGTCGCGGTAGTCGGCGCTCAATGGGGCGACGAGGGCAAGGGCAAGATCGTCGACTGGCTCGCCGAACGTGCCGACATGGTGGTGCGCTTTCAGGGCGGGCACAATGCCGGCCACACGCTGGTCGTCGACGGCACCACCTATAAATTGTCGCTGCTGCCTTCGGGCGTCGTGCGCGGCACGCCCAGCGTGATCGGCAACGGCGTCGTCCTCGACCCCTGGCACCTCAAGGACGAGATCGAACGGCTGGCGAAGCAGGGCGTCGTCGCCACGCCGGAGACGCTGCGCATCGCCGATAATTGCGCGCTGATCCTGCCGCTGCATGGCGAGCTCGACGGCCTGCGCGAGGATGCGAGCGGGGCGGGCAAGATCGGCACCACCCGCCGCGGCATCGGACCCGCCTATGAGGACAAGGTCGGCCGCCGCGCGCTGCGGGTATGCGACCTGGCGCATCTGGATGCGATCGGGCCGCAGCTTGACCGGCTGCTCGCCCATCACGACGCGTTGCGCGCCGGCTTCGGGGCCGCGCCGATCGACCGGGCGGCGCTGGTCGCCGCGTTGGAGGCGATCGCCGGCTTCGTCCTGCCCTTCGCCAAGCCGGTGTGGCGCGACCTGGGCGAGGCGCGGTCGCGTGGCCGCCGCATCCTGTTCGAGGGCGCGCAGGGGGTGCTGCTCGACGTCGACCATGGCACCTACCCGTTCGTCACCTCGTCCAATACCATCGCCGGGACCGCGGCGGGCGGCTCGGGCCTGGGGCCGGGCGCGGTCGGGTTCGTGCTGGGGATCGCCAAGGCCTACACGACGCGGGTCGGCTCCGGACCATTTCCGACCGAGCTGTACGACGACACCGGCGAGCGGCTCGGCGTGCGCGGCCATGAGTTCGGCACGGTGACGGGCCGCAAGCGCCGTTGCGGCTGGTTCGATGCGGTGCTGGTCCGCAAGTCCGCCGAGGTCAGCGGCATCACCGGTATCGCGCTCACCAAGCTCGATGTGCTCGACGGCTTCGACGAGGTGCGGATCTGCACCGGCTATCGACTGCGCGGGCAAGACCTCGACTATTTTCCGTCCCATGCCGCCGACCAGGCTGCGGTCGAGCCGGTCTATGAGAGCATGGCCGGCTGGGATCAATCCACCGCCGGCGCGCGCAGCTGGGCAGACCTGCCGGCCCAGGCGATCAAGTATATCCGCCGGGTGGAGGAGCTGATCCGCTGCCCGGTGACACTGGTCTCGACCAGCCCGGAGCGTGCCGACACGATCCTGGTGCGCGACCCCTTCGCCGATTAACCCGCTGAACTGGGTGCGGCCGGCTCTTTCTTGACGTTGCCGGGCGTACCGGTGTCGTTGCCCGCCGGCTGGTCATCGTCATCAGCGTTCTGCTGCGCGGAATTGCCCGTCGCGTTGCCGGGCGCGTCCTTGCGCTCGACCGGCGCACGAGCGACCTGCGCCAGCGCCGCGGTCGAGAGAGCCAGCGTGACGACGCCGGCAAGGGTGGTCAAACGCATGGCGTATCTCCTGAAACTATCGTGATCGCACTATCGCGGCCCGGCGATGATCCGCTAGGCCGCGAAAAGCTGCGATCAATGCGGGGCGGCGGCGCTGCCTGCGGCCGAACCCGTCGAGGTGCCGGTGCTGGTGCCGCCGACCGAAGACCCGCCGGTGCTGGCACCGCCGCTCATCGAGCCGCTGCTGCCCATGGAGCCGCTGCCCATCGAGCCGGTTCCGCCGCTCATGCTGCCGGAGCCCATGCTGCCGGTACCGGTCGAGCCGGTGCCCATCGATCCCGTGCCCATGGTGCCCGAGCTCATGGAACCACTCGTCGAGCCGCCCGTGCCCGTGCCGCCGCTGGTCGAGGTGCTGCCCGTGGCCGATGCGCCGCCGTTCGACGAGCGGCTCCGGCTGGAACGGCTGCGCGAGCCGCTGGTCGAGGTCCCGGTCTGTGACGATCCGGACGAGCTCATCGAACCCGATCCCATCGTGTCGGAGCCGGTCGAGGTGCCGGTGCTGGTCTGGCCGCCGGCGGATGCGCCTGAACCATTGCCCGTCACCGTGCCGGTCGTACCCGTCGATCCGGTGGTCTGTGCCGTTGCCAGTGCCGGCAAGGCCAACGCCGCCGCGGCGATCGTCATCATCATGCGCATGTCTTCTCTCCGATTATGTACGATGCGAACGACTTGGAGAGCAGTGCGTTCCGTCTAGCGGCCATCGCCGCCGCATTGGGCACGGTGGAGCATCATTTGATCGGCGAGCACCAGCGCCACCATCGCCTCCACCACCGGCACGCCGCGGATGCCGACGCAGGGATCGTGCCGGCCCCTGGTGGCGATCGTCGTCGCCTCGCCGGCCGGGCTGACCGTGGCGACCGGCGACAGGATCGAGCTGGTCGGCTTGAACGCGCAACGCAGGCGGATCGGCTGGCCGGTGGCGATCCCGCCGGCGATGCCGCCGGCATGGTTGGCGAGGAACTCCGGTCCGCCCTCGCCCGGATCGCTGGCGGGCCGCATCGGGTCGGCATTGGCCTCGCCAGACAGCGCCGCCGCGGCGAAGCCGTCGCCGATCTCCACCGCCTTGACGGCGTTGATGCCCATCACCGCCGCCGCCAGTTCCGCATCGAGCTTTGCATAGAGAGGCGCGCCCCAGCCGGCGGGAACGCCGGTCGCCTCGCAGGCGACCACCGCGCCCAGCGACGACCCCGCCTTGCGCGCAGCATCGACCGCCGCTTCCCAGCGTACCGCCGCGGCGGCATCGGGGCAGAAGAACGGGTTGCGGTCGATCTCGTCGAGGTCGAAGGCAGCATGGTCGATCGCATCGCCGCCGATCGCCTCCACCCATGCACGGATGCGCACGCCGGGGATCACCAGCCGCGCCACCGCCCCCGCCGCCACGCGGCTGGCGGTCTCGCGCGCC
>NZ_CAHJXA010000047.1 GCF_903644135.1 Sphingomonas bacterium
CCGCGGCGTGCGGCTGATCAAGGGCAGCCACCTCGTCGTGCCGCGCTTGTACGAGGGCGATCACGCCTTCATGCTCCAGAACCCCGACCGGCGCATCGTCTTCACGGTGCCCTATGAGGGCAAGTTCACCCTGCTCGGCACCACCGACGAGCCGTGGGAGGGCGCGCCGGCCAAGGCGAGCATCAGCGACGGCGAGACCGATTACCTCCTCGACACCGCCAATCGCTATTTCACGCGATCGCTGACCAAAGCGGACATCGCCTGGAGCTATGCCGGCATCCGGCCGCTCTATGACGACAAGGCGGGCAGCGCCGCGGCGGTGACGCGCGACTATGTGCTCGACGTCGATACCGGCGCGGCACTGGGCGGCGCGCCGATGCTGAGCGTGTTCGGCGGCAAGATCACCACCTATCGCAAGCTTGCCGAGCAGGCGCTGGGCGAGCTGGCAGGGTTCTTCCCGGCGGCCGGCCCGGCGTGGACGGCGGGCGCGACGCTGCCCGGCGGTGCCATGACGGACTTCGACGCCTTCCTGCGCGAGCTGATCGCCAGCCGCCCCGACCTGCCGCCCGCGCTGCTCCGCCGCCTGGCGCGCGCCTATGGCACCGACACCGGCGCGCTGCTCGGCGAGGCGCGGACGGTCGCCGATCTCGGCGAGGATTTGGGCGGCGGGCTGACGGTCGCCGAGGTCGAGTGGCTGCGCGGCCGTGAATGGGCGCGCACCGCCGAGGATATCCTGTACCGGCGCAGCAAGCTCGGCCTGCATGTGCCGCCGGGCACTGCCGAGCGGCTGGACCACTACCTCGCCGACCGGAGCGTTCCGGCCCGGGCTGCCGCTTGACCGCATGGCGGAGAGCGCCGCCGCGATCGCCCGCCGCCACGCCCTGATCCTCGACACGGCGCGGCGGACGGGCCGGGTGACGGTGGAGACGCTTGCCGCCGACCTTGCGGTCACGCCGCAGACGATCCGGCGCGACCTGAACCTCCTCGCCCACCGCTCGATGCTGTCGCGGGTCCATGGCGGCGCGGTGGTCACCTCGGGCGTCGACAATCTCGACCGTGAGGCGCGGCGGCAGGTGGCGGCGGCGGCCAAGGCGGCGATCGGCGCGGCGGCGGCGGCTTTGGTGCCCAACGGGGCCAGCCTGTTCATCAACATCGGCACCACCACCGAGGCGATCGCGCGCGCGCTGGTCGACCACCGCGACCTGCTGGTGATCACCAACAACCTCAACGTCGTCGACATCCTTGCCGGCCGCCCGACGATCGAGGTGATCGCCGCCGGTGGCCGGGTGCGGCCCAGCGACCGTGCCGTGGTGGGCGCGCTGGCGATGGACTTCATCCGCAGGTTCAAGACCGATTATGCGCTGATCGGGGCTTCTGCGATCGATGAGGCGGGCACGCTGCTCGACTTCGACATCGACGAGGTGCGCGTCTCGCAGACGATCATCGCCCAGTCCCGCGCCGTCATCCTAGCCGCCGACCGGACCAAGGTCGGCCGCCGCGCGCCGGTGCGGATCGGCGAAATGACGCAGGTCGGTCACTTCGTTACCGATGTTATGGAGAGCGCGGCACTGACGGTGGCGTGTGCTGCAGCGGGCGTTCATGTCGTCGAGGCGGGTGAATAACTGGCCGGACCAATCTGGACAGGCCAGCATCCGCCGCCTAGAAAAACGCCGACGCCGTACAGGGCGCGAGGGGATGGCGTTGCGGATCAGGAACCTGCGCTGGTGGATCGTGGCGCTGATCTGCGCCGGCACCGTCGCCAACTATCTCGCGCGCAACTCGCTGGGGGTGCTCGCGCCGACGCTCAAGGCGTCGCTGCACATGAGCACGCAGCAATACAGCTATGTCGTCGGCGCGTTCCAGCTTGCCTATACGGTCATGCAGCCGATCGCCGGCGCGTTGATCGACCGCTTTGGCCTGCGCGTTGGCTTCGCGCTGTTCGGCGTCGCCTGGTCGCTCGCCAACATGCTCCACGCCTTTGCCGTCGGCTGGGTCAGTCTCGCCTGTTTTCGGGGGTTGCTCGGCCTCGCCGAAGCCGCCGCGATACCCTCGGGCATCAAGGCGGTGGCCGAGTGGTTCCCGGCGCGCGAGCGGTCGGTAGCGGTCGGCTGGTTCAACGCGGGCACGTCGCTCGGCGCGCTGATCGCGCCCCCCGTGGTGGCCGCCGTCGCGATCTGGGCCGACTGGCGCTGGGCGTTCATCGTCACCGGCGCGGTGGGGCTGGTCTGGGCGGCGGCGTGGTATGCCTGCTATCGGACGCCGGAGACGCACCCGTCGATCACCGCCGAAGAGCGAGCGATGATCGCCACCGATCGGCCGTCGACCGCGACCAGGCGGGTAGCGGCGCGCGAGATCCTCGGCTCGCAGCGCTTCTGGGTGATCGCGGTGCCACGCTTCCTGTCCGAGCCGGCGTGGCAGACGTTCAGCTTCTGGATTCCGCTCTACCTCGCCACCGAGCGCGGCATGGACCTGAAGCAGATCGCGCTGTTCGCCTGGCTGCCCTTCCTCGCCGCCGACGCGGGCGGCATCCTTGGCGGCTATCTGTCGCCCTGGCTGATGCGGCGCGGGGTGGCGCTGATCCCGTCGCGGGTCGCCGGCATCACGCTGGGCGCGGTGCTGATGATCGCGCCTGGCTGCATCGGCTTGGCCGCCAGCCCCTATACCGCGATCGCGCTGTTCTGCGTCGGTGGCTTCGCGCATCAGATGCTGTCGGGGCTGATCAACACGCTGTCCGCCGACGTGTTCGCGCCTGCCGAGGTCGGCACCGCCAACGGTTTCATCGGCCAGGCGGGGTGGATCGGCGGGCTGCTCTTCTCGCTGCTGATCGGTCAGTTGGCCGACCGGTTCGGCTATACGCCGCTGTTTGCGCTGCTCGGCGTGTTCGACCTGATCGGCGCTGCCGTGCTGATCGTCTTCATCGGCAAGCTGACCGTGCCGCCCGTTCCCGCTCCGGAGCTTGCCCGATGAGACGCGCCTCGCTCTCCAACCCGCCGCTGTTCGCGGTCACCGACCGCCAGCACGGCCGGGTGACGCTGGCCGCCGACACCGGCGCGGTCGCTCACCTACTCGTGCTGGAGCAAGACATCGTCCGCCTGCTCCTCCTCGCGACCGGTGAGGTGGCCAGCCCGCCGAGTTGGGCGATCGCGCCGGGCGCAGATGACATCACCGAGCCCGGCCGCGATCGGCTCGACGTCGCCGGCTTCGCCTGCCCCGACTTCGCCTGCGCGGAAGCGGCGGGCGTGCTGACGATCGAGACGGCGCGGCTGCGGCTGACCGTCCGGCTCCACGGCCTGCACTGCACCTGGGAGCAGCGCGCCGGTGACCGCTGGGTGGCGATGGCCGCTAATCGCCCGACTCAGGCCTATGACTTCGGCTGGTGGGACGGGCGCGCGCACCATTACATGGCGCGGCGGCCGGGCGAGCGCTTCTACGGCCTCGGCGACCGCGCCGGCGACAGCGACCGCGCCGGCCGCCGCTTCCGCCTGACCAATGTCGACCCGATGGGCTATGACGCGGAGCATAGCGACCCGCTCTACAAGTCGATCCCCTACCTGCTCGTCGCCGACGAGGCGGGCCGCTGCCACGGCACCTTCTACGACAGCGTCGCCGACGTCACCGTCGATCTGGGCCGCGAGCTCGACAATTACCACGGCCTCTACCGCCACGTCGTCGCCGACGCGGGCGACCTGGACCTGTGGATGATCGCCGGCCCCGACCCGCTCGCGGTGACGCGCCGCTTCACCTGGCTGACCGGCCGGCCGGCGCTGATGCCGCGCTGGTCGCTCGGCTATTCTGGCTCGACGATGAGCTACACCGACGCGCCCGACGCGGCGGTGCAGATGGCAAGCTTCCTTGATCAGTGCGAGCGCCACGACATCGGCTGCACCTCGTTCCACCTGTCGTCGGGCTACACCTCGATCGGCGACAAGCGCTACGTGTTCCACTGGAACCGCGACAAGTTCCCCGACCCCGCCGGCTTCGTCGCCACCTATGCCGATGCCGGGGTGCGGCTGGTCCCCAACATCAAGCCGGCGCTGCTGCGCAGCCACCCCCGCTATGACGAAGTCGCCGCCGCCGGCCTGTTCGTCGCCGACGCCGAGGGCCAGCCGATCGAGGCGCAGTTCTGGGACGAGGTCGGCAGCTATCTCGACTTCACCAACCCCGAAGCGGCGCGCTGGTGGCGCGAACAGGTGGCGGCGGCGCTGCTCGACCAGGGCATCGAGGCGACGTGGAACGACAACAACGAATATGAGCTATGGGACGCGCGCGCCCGCGTCGCTGGCTTCGGCAAGGGTCGGCCGGCCGCCGCGCTGCGCCCGGTCCAGCCGCTGCTGATGACCCGCGCCTCGCGCCAGGCGCAGCTGGCGGCGCGCCCCGACCAGCGGCCCTATGTGGTGACCCGCTCGGGCATGGCCGGGCTGCAGCGCTATGCCCAGACCTGGGGCGGCGACAACCGCACCGACTGGAAGACGATCCGCTACAATGCGCGCCAGTCGATCGGCCTCGCCCTCTCGGGCGTGTCGAACAGCGGCCACGACATTGGCGGCTTCTCGGGCCCCGCGCCCTCGCCCGAACTGCTGGTGCGCTGGGTGCAGGCGGGGGTGCTGATGCCACGCTTCAGCATCCACAGCTGGAACGACGACCGCACCGTCAACGAGCCGTGGATGTACCCGGAGGCGATCCCCGCGATCCGCCGGCTGATGGCGCTGCGCCAGACGCTGGTGCCGTTCCTGTACGACCTGCTCCATCGCTATCACACCGAATGCGAGCCGATGGTGCGACCGACCTGGCTCGATTTTCCGGACGACACGGCCGCGTGGGCGGAGAGCGACGATCATCTGCTCGGGTCGGACCTGCTGGTGGCGCTGGTCGTCGAGCCAGGCGCGATGACCCGCACGGTGCGCCCGCCCGTGGGTGCGGACTGGGTGGACGTCTGGTCGGGCCGGCGCGTCACTGGCGGCGAGAGCGTCGTGCTCGACGCGCCGCTCGACGGGCCGCCGCCGCTGCTGGCGCGCGCCGGTTCGGCGATGCTGGTCGACCTGGCGCGTGGCGGCTGGCGGCCGGAGCCCTATCGGCGCGGCATCTGGCTGTTTCCGCCCGCCACCGGCGACATCGCCTGGAGCGCGGTGGAGGATGCCGGCGACGGCGATGGCCCCATCGACCGTTGGCATGTGTCGGGACGGGCGGATGCCGAGCGGATCGACCTCCAGGTGCGGCGGGACGGGCCGGGCAGCTGGGGCGATGACAGCATCGCGGTGCTGCTCCCCCCCGGCGAGACCCGGCGTCTGACGATCAACGGCGGAGTGGGCGAGGCGATGACGCACGCGGGACGCGCCGGCGTGTCGCTGACCCTGGATTAGCGTCCGCGGTCAGACCGAGACGCGCCGCGCCAGCGCGTTGCGCTTGACCTCAAGCTCCGCCTTGGCGCGCTCCATCGTGTCAAGCTCCGTCGCCTGGAGCAGCCCCTCGATCACGCGCGCAAGATGGTCGCGCATCGCCAGCCGCGCCGCCGCTGGGTCGCGTTCGCGCAGCGCCTTGAGGATGACGAGGTGCTCGTCGATGCGCGGCTGGACGCCGGCGCTGCGCGCGCGCTCCAGCATGAGCGCGCACAGCGGCGAGATGTAGCGCGCGTCCCACAGCTGCTCGACCACGCCCGCGATCGCCGAGTTCTGGGTGGCGCGCGCGATCACCAGGTGGAACTCGCGATCGGCATGCTCGCCGCTCACCTGCTCCTGATTCTCGCGATCCATGTCGCCGATCAGCGCCTCCAGCCGGGCGAGGTCGGCGTCGGTGATCGACAGGGCGGCCAGCGCCGCGGTCTCGCCCTCGAACAGCCGGCGCGCCTCGGTCAGCTCGAACGCGCCGATGTCGAGGCCGAGCGGCAGCGCGTCGGCAGGCGGGTTGTCGACCACATAGATGCCCGAACCGTGGCGCGAGCGGACCAGGCCGGTCACCTCCAGCGCGATCAGCGCCTCCCGGATCGTCGGCCGGCTGACTTTGTGCTCGTCGGCAAGCTCGCGTTCCGACGCGATGCGCTGCCCCGGCCGGTAGTCGCCGCGCTGGATCGCGCCCGCGATCGCCGCCGCCGCCTGCTGATAGAGCTTGCGGCCGTCCGAGGGGAAGATCGACGATGCGGGACGAAGTGGCCTGATCAATGTCTCACCTATCGGCAATGATCTCGATCTATCTCGCCGGCCACCATTGCGCAATCGCGATAGCCGACACGGGTCGCTTGCTATTGGTCTGGCCAGTTGGTAAGCGGCCAGACCAACGTCGACGGGGATCGGCGGATCAGGAGAGGGAATGATCATGCAGGCACTTCGCGCAACAGTCGGCGTCTCGGCGCTCGCTTTGTCGCTGCTGGCGAGCACCGCCTATGCTCAGAGCGCCGGGCAAGCGACCTCGACCAACACCGATCCCGCCGCCACCATCCCGCCGGGCCAGCTGACCGACCAGAGCCAGGGCGCTCCCGGCGGTCCCACCTCCGCCGTCGACAGCGCCACCACGTCGGGCGACATCATCGTCACCGCCAACAAGCGCGCCGAGAACGTCCAGCGTGTGCCGCTCGCCGTGTCGGTGGTCGCTCCGGCGCAGCTCGCCGCCGCGGGCGTGCGCAATTTCACCGATATCGGTAAGGTGTCGCCCTCGCTGGTCGTACGCCCCGCCGAGCAGCCGCAGAACTCCAACGTGTCGTTGCGCGGCGTCGGCACCTTCGCGTTCGGTATCGGCGTTGAGTCGAGCGTTGCGGTGCTGGTCGACGAGGTGCCGCTGCCGTTCCAGGCGCGCGCCTTCACCGACCTGCCCGACGTCGAGCGGATCGAGGTGCTGCGCGGGCCGCAGAGCACCCTCTATGGCAAGTCGGCCTCGGCCGGCCTGATCAACATCATTACGCGCTCGCCGACCAAGGAGTTGCGGGTGAGCGCCAACGCCGTCGTCACCACCGACGACGAGCATGGCGGCAACTTCAGCATCTCCGGGCCGATCTCGCCGACGCTGGGCTATGTCGTCTCGGCCGCGTACAACAAGTGGGACGGCAACGTCCGCAACCTGTTCGACAACAAGAAGGATAATGGCCGTGAGTCGGTCAATGTCCGCGGCAAGCTGCGCTGGACGCCGACCGACACCTCGTCGGTGACGCTGTCGGTCAACTACGTCAACGGCAACACCACGGTCGGGCGACCGTTCGTCAACGTCGCGCCCGGCGCGCTGCTGCGCGGGCAGGCCGGCCAGACCCCGGCCGTCGTCTTCCCCGGCGTGACCACCGGCCCCAACAACCAGAACATCAGCAACAATTTCGACTCGCGCACCCGCTACGAGGGCGGCGGCGGCTATCTGCGCACCGAGCTGGAGGTCGGCGGTGGTCTCAACCTCATCACCGTGACCTCTTACGACCGCTTCCACCTCGACGATTACCTCGATCAGGACGACACGTCGGCAACGGTCAACAACGGCAACAACAACCAGGTCGGCGCGTTCAACTCCGAGCAGATCACCAACGAGGTTCGGCTGCAATCGGCGAGCGACAAGCCGTTCCGGTATACCGTCGGCACCTATTTCGCGAACCTGATGTTCAATCGGCCGTTCGTGCGCGGGCCGTATTTCTCGATCGCCAACTGGTTCGCCACTGCCAAGCAGCGCCAGGTCGCCGGCTTCGCGCAGGTCGATTGGGAGATCGTCCCCAAGCTGACCCTGACCGGCGGCGGCCGCGTCCAGAACGAGGTGGTGAGCTACACCTATCTCGACCGCGCCGCCAACAACGCCTATTTCCAAGGCAGCGCGCAGGACACCGCCGGCACCTACAAGGCCAGCGCCCGCTATGAGTTCACCCCCGATATCAACGTCTTCGTCACCCGCGCCACCGGCTACAAGGGGCAGACCTACGACCTGACCACCGGCTTCAACGCCAACCGCGCTGCCGCCGGCCCGATCCGGCCCGAGCGCTCGCGCGATTGGGAGTTGGGCGTCCGCTCGCAGTTCTTCGACCGGCGGCTGACTGCCAACGTCACGCTGTTCACCACCGACTACACCAACCTGCAGGCGCAGACGATCGAGACGCTGGCGGACGGCACGTCGAACTACCGGCTGACCAATGTCGGCGGCCTGCGCACGCGCGGCGTCGAGTTCGAGACCTCGGCACGGCTCGGCAACGACGTCAATGTCGGCGGCTCCGTGACCTATCTCGACGCGAAATATACCGACTTCCCGGTCTCGCAATGCTACCCGCTGCAGACGGTGGCACAGGGCTGCACCGGCAATCCGCTGCGCCAGAACGTCACCGGGATGCGGGTCGCCCAGGCCCCCGAGTGGAAGTTCAACGTCAGCGGCGACTATTCGCCGTCGCTCGGCGGCCATCTGCGCGGGATCGCGCAGGCGAACTGGCAGTATCAGAGCAGCGTCAACTATCAGATCGACGATCCGCAGACCTTCCAGAAGGCGTTCCACATTGTCAATCTGGGGCTCGGCGTGCGCGACCAGGATCGCAAGTGGGAGATCGTCGGCTTCGTCAACAATGTGTTCGACCAGCAATATTTCCCGTCGCTGGTCAACACCGCCGGCAATTTCGGCGGTACCGTCGCCAACCAGGTCACCGCGACCCAGGCGATCTTGCCGCGCGATTTCAGGCGCTATGGCGGCGTCCGGGTGGCAGTGAACTTCTAGGCGCCACGCCGCGGCACGCCGCGTATCGACGTTCGGGGATCGGCCAGCCGCATGACGATGATGACCCAGACGATGCGCTGGTTCGGCCCCGGCGACCCGGTGTCGCTGCGCGACATCCGGCAGGCCGGGGCGAGCGAGGTCGTCACCGCGCTGCACGAGATCGCCAATGGCGACGTCTGGCCGCTGGAAGAGATCGCGGCGCGGCGTGCGGCGATCGAGGCGGCCGGGCTCGGCTGGACGGTGGTGGAGAGCCTGCCGGTCCATGAGGACGTCAAGCGGCGCGGTCCGGACTGGGACCGGCTGGTCGATGCCTATCGCGACAGCCTGCGCAACCTTGCGGCGGGCGGGATCGGCGTTGTCACCTACAACTTCATGCCGCTGCTGGACTGGACGCGGACCGACCTTGCCTGGCCGCTGCCCGACGGTGCGCTGGCGCTGCGCTTCGAGCTGGAGGCGGTGGCGGCGTTTGACCTGCATCTGCTGTGCCGCCCCGATGCGGAGCGCGACTATGCGCCGTCGGTCGTCGCCGCTGCCGAGCGCCGCTTCGCCGGGATGGACGAGGCGGCGCGCCACCTCTTGGAGCGCACCGTCCTCGCCGGCCTGCCCGGCAGCGAGGACAGCTTCACCGTTGATCGCTTCCGGCAGGCGATCGCGACCTATGCCGGCACCGATGCCGAGCGGCTGCGCGGCAACCACATCGCGTTTCTGGAAGCGGTGTGCCCGCTCGCCGACGAGCTGGGGGTGCGGCTGGTGGTCCATCCCGACGATCCCCCGTTCCCGATCTTCGGCCTGCCGCGGGTGGTCAGCACCGAGGAGGACGTGGCGTCGCTGTTCCGGCAAGTGCCAAACGCCTCCAACGGCCTCTGCCTGTGCACCGGCTCGTTTGGGGTGCGGGCTGACAACGACCTGCCGGGCATGGTCGAGCGGCTGGGCGACCGGATCGGCTTCCTCCATCTGCGCTCGGTGCAGCGCGAGCCCAATGGGGCTTTCCACGAAGCGGCGCATCTGGAAGGCGACGCGGCGATGCCGGCGGTGATGGCGGCGGTGCACGACCTTCAGCAGCGCGAGCGCCGCTCGATCCCGATGCGGCCGGATCATGGCCATCAGATGCTGGACGACCTGACCAAGCGGACCAATCCCGGCTATTCGCTGCTGGGGCGGATGCGCGGGCTGGCCGAGCTGCGCGGGCTGGAACGCGGGCTCGCCTATGCGCGGGAGAGGACATGACCAGGGTAGGAGCGTCGATGATCGTGCCGTCCTGGCTGCGGGGTATCGCCGCCGTCCTAGCGCTCGTGCTGTCGCCAGCCCTGGCCGCCCAGGAGGTGCCACCCCGACCCACCCCGCTACTGGTCGCCGCCGACCTGCGCGACGGCATCGACCTGTCCGGGCCATGGCACTACTCGATCGATCCCTTCCGCTCGGGGCTGGCCAGTTTCCATGGCGAGGCCCCCGACATCGGCCAGCAGCGCTGGCGTGAGGTCGACGTCCGCGCGGCGATGGCGAAGGACAGCCGCGTCCTCTACGAGTTCGACCTCGCCCGCTCGCCGCTGACCACCTTGCCGTCGTCCTGGCTGACCGAGGCGCCCGAGCTGCGCCATTACCAGGGGCTGATGTGGTATCAGCGGACCTTCGCGGCACCGGCGGCGCGGCACGGCCGCTATTTCCTGCGCTTCGGTGCCGCCAACTATGCGACGCGGGTCTATCTCAACGGGCAGGAGGTCGGGCGGCACGAGGGCGGCTTTACCCCGTTCGCGTTCGACGTGACGAAGCGGCTGCGCGACGGCGAGAACCAGATCACCGTCGGCGTCGACTCCGAGGCGAGCGAGGCGACGGTGCCGCCGCCCGTCACCGATTGGGAGAATTACGGCGGCATCACCCGCGCGGTCCGCCTGATCGGCGTGCCGGACACCTATGTCGACGACGCCTGGGTACGGCTGACGCGCGATGGCCGGCTGGCGGTCGATGTCCATCTCGACGGCGAGCAGGCGGCGAAACGCCCGGTGCGCCTGATCGTCGCCGCGCTCGGTCTCGACCGGGCGGGCGTCACCGACGCGCATGGCGACTGGCACCTGGCGATGACCGCGCCGCGCGCGCTGGTCCGCTGGTCGCCCGAGCACCCGCGCCTCTACGACGTCGCCATCACCACCGGCGACGATCGCTGGCACGACCGGATAGGCTTTCGCACGATCGCGGTGCGCGGGCGCGACATCCTGCTCAACGGCAAGCCGATCTTCCTGCGCGGCATCTCGATGCACGAGGAGGAGCTTGGGGCGGAGCCGACGCGGGCGATGACCCCCGCCGCCGCGCGCGCGCTCCTCACCGAGATCAAGGACGGGCTGCACGGCAACTATGTCCGCCTCGCCCATTATCCGCATTCGGAGGTGACGCTGCGCCTCGCCGACGAGATGGGCCTGCTCGTCTGGAGCGAGGTGCCGGTCTATTGGCGGGTGGCCTGGTCCAACCCCGATACGTTGGCGCGGGCGCGGACGATGCTGGCGGAGAATATCGGGCGCGACCGCAACCGCGCCGCGGTGGTGATCTGGAGCGTCGCCAACGAAACGCCGGTGACCGATGCGCGCAATGCCTTCCTGCGTACGCTCGTCGCCGATGTCCGCCGCCTCGACGACACCCGCCTGGTCAGCGCGGCGCTGCTGGTCGAGCGGTCGGACAATGCGGGCCATCCGGTGATGACGCTGGCCGATCCGCTTGCCGACGTGCTCGATGTGATGGCGATCAACACCTATAATGGCTGGTACACCACCGACCGCCTGGCCGACCTGCCGGCGAGCGAGTGGCACGTGCCCGCCGACAAGCCGCTGGTCTTCTCCGAATTCGGTGCCGATGCGCGGGCCGGCTTCCACGATCCGGCGAACGGCCAGAAGTTCTCGGAGGAGTTCCAGGCCGATTACTACCGCGCGACGCTGACGATGGCCGACACGCTGCCGACCCTGCGCGGCATGTCGCCCTGGATCCTCAAGGACTTCCGCTCGCCGCGCCGGCAGAACCCCGAGTTCCAGCAGGGCTGGAACCGCAAGGGGCTGATCTCCGAGACCGGCGAGCGCAAGGCGGCGTTCGGCGTCCTCGCGGACTATTATGCTGCCAGGAGTGCCCGATGACCACCTTGAGCGTGGAAGAGGTGATGGCGCTGGCTCCGGTGATCCCGGTGCTCGTCATCGACCGGCTGGAGGACGCGGTGCCGATCGCGACGGCGCTGGTGGCAGGAGGATTGCGCGCGCTGGAGATCACGCTGCGCACGCCGGTGGCGCTCGACGCGATCCGGCTGGTGGCGCAGGTGCCGGGCGCGGTGGTTGGTGCCGGCACCGTGCTGGGCGAGCGC
>NZ_CAHJXA010000048.1 GCF_903644135.1 Sphingomonas bacterium
CCAGCGGCGGCGCGACATTGGGCACCAGCATCGTCCTCAACGGCACCGACCAGCTGACCACCCGGCTGATCGACAATGTCGCGATCGACTATCGCACCGCCCTGGACGGTCGCGGCCACGCCATCGAGGCCAGCGTCTATTATGGCGTCAAATATGTCCGCGGCCGCTACAGCGACGAGTCGGTCGCCGGCCTGATCGACGCGACCGGCTTTTCGCTGCGCCAGGGGCTCGGCCCGCATCTCGACATCGGCGCGGCGGCGTCGGTGCAGCATGGCTGGAGCGACCGGCGCTGGGCGTGGAGCGGCGGGCCGTCGCTGGGGCTGTCGCCGGCCGGCGACCTGTGGATGACGCTCGGCTACAACGTCGCCGGCTATCGCGACCGCGACCTCGCCGGCGACCGCTACACGCGGGCGGGGCCCTATCTGACCGTCCGGCTGAAGTTCGACGCGCGCTCAGTCGGCATGGCAGCGCGCGCCTTGGGGGGACGATGATGCGGCGTCTGTTGCTCCTGCTGGGACTGGCGCTGCCGACACCGCTCGCCGCCGCCAGCCTGACCGTGACCAAGACGGTCAGCGTCATCGCCGACGGGGTCAGCACCGCCAATCCCAAGGCGCTGCCGCGCGCGACGCTAGACGAGGCGATCCAGGTGGCGAGCCCGCTCACCAACGGTATTGCGTCGATCGGCGGCGTCTCCGTGGTCGACACCGTGTCCGCCACCGTCAAGCTGCGCGTCGTCGACCTGGGCGCGGCGGGTAGCGGCCCGGTCGAGTTCGCCGATGGCGGCCTGCTTGGGCTGCTCGCCAGCGGCCTGAGCTATCAATATACCTCGCTGGCCAGCACCAGCGACAGCGTCGATTTCTCCTCCGACGGCGTCACCTGGAGCTATGTTCCCGTCGCCGATGCCGATGGCTGCGACCCCAACGTCAAGGCGATCCGGGTGCGCCTGACCGGCAGCCAGGTGGTCGGCAGCGGCTTTCGCCTGCGCTACCGGATCATGGTCCGGTAGGCTCCGCTGCTCGGCCGCTTGTGATGGCGCAGGCGCGAGGCTAGGCTGCTTGGCAAATGCCGGCGGTCGTGTGCGACCGCGACGGTAGAACGCGATAGCGAGCAGTAAACGGCATGGGCGACGAACCCGCCATGATGCCGTCGCGGGGGCAGCGCCCTCGCCCGGTCGGTGCCGGTCCCGTGCGCGGGGCCGGTTCGCACGCGCGCCATTATGCCGCGCTCGATCTTGGCACCAATAACTGCCGGCTGCTGATCGCGCGGCCGCAGGGGCAGGGGTTCGCGGTGGTCGATGCCTTTTCCCGTATCGTCCGGCTGGGCGAGGGGCTGGCGGCGAGCGGGCGGCTGTCGGACGCGGCGGTCGACCGCACGCTGGCGGCGCTCAAGGTCTGCGCCGACAAGCTCAAGCGCCGCAACGTCACGCTCGCGCGTTCGGTGGCGACCGAGGCGTGCCGGCGTGCCGTCAACGGCCCCGAATTCATCGCCCGCGCGCTGGCGGAGACCGGCATCCACCTCGACATCATCACCGCCGAGGAGGAGGCGCGGCTGGCGGTGCTAGGCTGCCACGCGCTGATCGAGCCCGGCGAGGGCCCCGCCTTGGTGTTCGACATCGGCGGCGGCTCGACCGAGATGGTGCTGGTCGACACCGCGACGCCGCTGCCGACCGTGCTCGACTGGCATTCCGCGCCATGGGGAGTGGTGTCGCTGACCGAGACCGCGGGCGGCGGCGAGGACCAGGCGGGGCGGCTCGCCGCCTATGCGCGGATGCGCGAGGTCGTTGCCGACAGCATCGCCGGCTTCGCCCCGCGCCTGCCGCGCGGGCTCGCGGGACTGCGGCTGCTCGGCACCAGCGGCACGGTGACGACGCTGGGCAGCGTTCATCTCGGCCTGTCGCACTATGACCGGTCGGCGGTCGACGGCCTGATCGTCCCCGCCGCGGCGATGCGGCGGATCAGCGGCGACCTGTCGCGCATGTCGGTGGCCGAGCGCGCGACGCTGCCGTGTATCGGCAGCGAGCGCGCCGACCTGGTTGTCGCCGGCTGCGCCATCCTGGAGACGATCATGGACCTGTGGCCCGCCGAGCGGCTGGGCATCGCCGACCGCGGTATCCGCGAGGGCATCCTGCGCCGGCTGATGGAGAGCGGCGCGTGACCCGCGGGCTTCCCCCCGGCACGCGCGAGCGGGTCAAGACCGCCAAGCGCCGCAGCGCCGGCTCGACCCGCTGGCTCCAGCGCCAGCTCGACGATCCTTATGTGCGCCGGGCCAAGGCGGAGGGCTATCGCAGCCGCGCCGCCTACAAGCTGATCGAGCTGGACGAGCGGTTCGGATTGCTCAAGGGCGCGCGGCGGATCGTCGATCTTGGCATCGCGCCGGGCGGGTGGAGTCAGGTGGTGCGCCAGCGCCTGCCCGCCAGCATCGTGGTCGGGATCGACCTGCTCCCGGTCGATCCGATCGACGGGGTCGCGATCCTGCTGCTCGACTTCATGGACGACAGCGCGCCGGCGGCGTTGCGCGAGGCGCTGGGCGGGCCGGCCGACCTCGTCCTGTCCGACATGGCGGCCAACACGGTGGGCCACCCCCAGACCGACCATCTGCGCACCATGGGCCTGGTCGAGGCCGCGGTCGCGTTCGCGGTCGAGGTGCTGCGCCCGGGCGGCGCGTTCGTCGCCAAGGTGCTGGCGGGAGGGGCGGACAACGATCTGGTGGCGGAGTTGAAGCGCAATTTCGCGCAGGTGAAGCACGCCAAGCCGCCGGCCAGCCGCAAGGGGTCGAGCGAGTGGTATGTGGTAGCAACCGGCAGGAAATCAGCCGATGGCTGATTGCCGTCTCGGCCGGTTGGCCGGCCAGCGGGCGCAGCCCGTCTGACGACGCGGCTTTGCCGCGGCGAGTGGCGGAGGAGAAGATCGAGGGAGCCGCGGCAAAGCCGCGTCGTCAGTCGTCGCTACGCGACGCTGGCCGTGGCTGACGCCGAGGCGCGGATTAGCCTGAGCTAATCCGCTGCGTCAGCCGTCATAATCCCCGCCCAGATTCTGGTTCCTCGGCGGTGCCGCCGCAGTGAGCCGCAGCGCCTCGGCGGTCGCCGACAGGCTGCCGACCGCGTCGACCTCGTCCTCGTCGTCGATCTGGACGCGCTGCAACCCGGCGATCACCGACTCCTCCAGATGCGCCGGCCGCACCGTCTCGTCGGCGATCTCGCGCAGCGCCACCACCGGGTTCTTGTCGCGGTCGCGGTCGATCGTCAGGTCCGCCCCACCCGAGATCTGCCGCGCGCGCTGCGCAGCGAACAGCACCAAGTCGAACCGGTTGGGAATCTTGTCGACGCAATCCTCGACCGTCACGCGTGCCATGGACGCTTTCCTTCGCTTGCACCACCGATGGGATAAGCTGCGTGCGCTAGACCAGCCCCTGGTCAAGGTCAAGGAAAACGGCTTGCGGCGCTTGCCCCGGGACGCCAGACATCGCCGATGGACACGCCGTCGCCGCAGCCGACCTTCACCGTCGACGGCAATCGGCTGACGCTGCTCGACACCGGCCGGCGGCGACTCGACACCGTGCTGGCAACGATCGAGAACGCCCGGCACTCGCTGCGGGCGGTCTATTACATCTACGCCGACGACGACACCGGCCGCCGCGTGAACCAGGCGCTGATCGCGGCGGCGTCGCGCGGCGTCGAGGTGTCGCTGATCGTCGACGGTTTCGGGGCCGAACTGCGCGCGGACAAGTCCTTCTTCGAGGCGCTGCGCGGCGGCGGCGTCAATGTCTGCCTGTTCTCGCCGCGCTGGGGACGGCGCTACCTGCTGCGCAACCACCAGAAGCTGCTGCTCGCCGATGCCGAGGAGGAGGGTGCCAGGATCATCGTCGGCGGCTTCAACATCGAGGACGACTATCTCGGCATCGCGCCCACGCCCGAACTGGTCTGGCGCGACCTGGGGCTGCTGGTCGAGGGGCCGGCGGCGGCGCGGATGGCGGGCTATTTCGACGCGCTCCACCGCTGGGTGCATGGCGACGACCCCAGCCTGCGCCGCCTCAACCGCGCACTCGCCAAGTGGAGCGAGCATCACGGCGCGCTACGCTGGCTGATCGGCGGTCCGACCCGGCGGCTATCGCCCTGGGCGCGAACGGTGCGCGCCGACATGCGCACCGGCCGCGACATCAGCCTGATCGCCGGCTATTTCAGCCCCAGCCCGACCATCCTGCGCCGGCTCGACAAGGCCGGCAAGCGCGGCGGCGACGTGCGGATCGTCACCGCGTCGCTGTCGGACCACCAGAATGCGGTGGAGGCAGCGCGCTTCACCTATGCGGGGCTGCTGCGCAAGGGCGTCAAGATCTGGGAATACCGGCCGAGCAAGCTGCACACCAAGCTCTACCTGATCGACCGCATCGTCCATGTCGGCTCGGCCAATTTCGACATGCGCAGCTTGTTCATCAACCTGGAGCTGATGCTGCGGATCGAGGACGAGGCGTTCGCCGCACATGTCCACGCCTATGTCGATGGCGAGATCGCCCGCTCATGCCCGGTCGATCGCGACTGGTACCGCGACCATGCCGGCGTGTGGCAGCGGCTTCGCCAGTTCTTCGCCTATGTCATGCTGGCGGTGGTCGATCCGAGCGTGTCTCGGGGGTTGAACTAGGGGAGGAGGGACGATGGCGAAGCCGTCGTCGGACGGGTTCGGCAGGCCGACCCGCCGGCCGTGCCGGTTCGTGCGCGCTGCGCAGCGGTGCCGTCGGCTTAGCCCGACGCACCTCGAACCGTCAGTCCTTCCAGGCCCAATACAGCTGCGCCGGCGGCACGTTCCACCATTCCATGTCGTGGTCGATACGGCTCCAGTGCGGGACCAGGAAGTCCTTCACCTTGGGGCTGAACTGGTAGACCAGGAACGCTCCGCCCGGCCGCATCACCCGGTGGGTCGCCGCCGCGATCGCCGGGCCGACGCCGGGCGGCAGGGTCGAGAAGGGCAGCCCCGACAGCAGGTAATCCGCCTTGTCATGGCCGTGGTCGGCAACGATCCGCTCGACATCGGCGGCCGAGCCGTTGACCGCGACGAAGCGCGGGTCGCTGATCGTGTGGTCGAGATAGCGGATGAAGTCCGGATTGGTGTCGATCGCGATCAGCATCGCGTCGGGAGCCATCCGCTCCAGGATCGGCCGGCAGAAGGTGCCGACACCAGGGCCATATTCGACGAACAGCTTGCACGTCGCCCAGTCGACGGGCTCCAACATCTTGCGGATCAGCTTGTCCGACGAGGGCACGATCGAGCCGACCATCACCGGATGCTTGAAGAATCCCTGCAGGAACATGCCCCAGGGGCTGGGTATCCCCGCCGAACGGGCGGCACGCCGGACGGCGGTGGTCGAGCTGGGCATGAGCAGAGCGTCCCGGTTGATGGTGGCCGGTTGGTGGAAACACTCCCGTCGCAAGTTCGGCGACGAGTTTCAAGCGCTTCGGTTATGCGATATCCGCAGACGAAAAAAAGGGCCGACCCAAAGGCCGACCCGTGAAAGTTTTTAGGAGAGGATGCCTGAAAGGCGTGATCCTTTTGCGGCGCACGGATTTATGTTGCAAGTGCGAAAAGACCTACTTTGATTGCGTTTAATGCATTCATGTGATTGCATGACGCATGTTAGCGACCGGCATCGGGAGACAATGATGCGCAGGCTGCCCCCGCTGGGCGCGATCGAGGCTTTTGTTCAAGTGGCGCGGCTTGGTTCGGTCAAGGCCGCCGCCGAGGAGCTGGCGCTGTCGCCGCCGGCGCTGAGCCGCCGGGTGCAGGCGCTGGAGCGCTTCATCGCCAAGCCGCTGTTCGCCCGCCGCCACCAGGCGATGGTGCTGAACGGTGACGGCGAACGGCTGCTGGCGGGGCTGGCTCCGGTGCTGGACGCGCTCTCGGATGCGGTCGAGGCGATGACCAGCAGCACCGACGTGCTGCGGCTACGGCTCGGCATCCTGCCGCTGTTCGCGTCGCAGCGCCTGTTCCCGCGACTCGGCGAACTGCGCGCCGCGCATCCCGAGCTGCACCTCGATATCGACACCGGCGGCCATGGCACCGCCCGGCTGGGCGACGGCCTGGATGCGGCGATCGTGCTGGCGCGCGATATCGACCCGACGCTCTACGCCAAGCGACTCGATCGCAACCAGGTCTATGTGATCGGCCGGCGCTCGCTGCTGGACGGGGCCGATCCGATCGTCCGGCCCGAGCAGATGGCGTCCCAGACCGCGCTGGTCCACCGCGACATGCCCGACACCTTTGCCGCCTGGCGCACCGCCGCGGGGCTCGGCGAGATCGAGCCTGCCGCGGTCGACCTGTTCGATTCGGGCGCGCTGATGCTGGAGGCGGCGGCACAGGGCCTCGGCATCGCCTTCATGCACGAGAGCCACTTCGTCGACGCCGGCGACCCGCGGCTGGTGCGGCTGTTCGATATCGAGGCGGAGAGCCCGTACAGCTATTGGTTCGCCTGCCGCCCGCGCGCGCTCCAGCAGAAGCCGGTGAAGCTGTTCCACGACTGGCTGATCCGGGTGCTGGCAGTGGAATAGCGAAAGCTATTCCGCGTCGCGGCCAGCACCCCGGCCGGCGCGACACCGCCGCGGCCGACGGCGTGGCTTTGCCACGCCGATCGCCGCTGTCAGGAAGGTCGGAACGCAGCGTGGCAAAGCCACGCCGTCGGTCGTCGCTGAGGCGACGCCGGCCGTGGCGGTGGCCGCGACAGCAAACAGCTTTGCTATTAGCTTGCCACCGCCTTGACGATCTTGCCCGGCGCGCGCGGCGGCTCACCCTTGGGCAGCGCGTCGATCAGCTCCATGCCGCCGGTCACCTCGCCCCAGACGGTATATTGCCCGTCGAGGAAGCGCGCGTCGTCGAAGCAGATGAAGAACTGGCTGTTGGCGGAATTGGGGTCGTTGGTCCGCGCCATCGAGCAGGTGCCGCGCACGTGCGGTTCCTTGCTGAACTCCTGCTTGAGGTTGGGCTTGGTCGATCCGCCGGTGCCGTCGCCGCGGCCGCCGTCGCCGCCCTGCGCCATGAAGCCGGGAATGACGCGGTGGAACGGAACGCCGTCGTAGAAGCCCTCGCCGGCCAGTTCGGCGATGCGGGCGACGTGCCCGGGGGCGAGGTCGCCGCGCAGGCGGATGGTCACATCGCCGCTATCCAGCGTTATCGTCAGCGTCTCGGGAGTGTCGGCCATGGTTGCGTCCTTTCGTGTTGCCGGGCGCGGTAGTGAACCCAAGCGCCGCTGGCAAATCCCGACCGGCCGCGATAGAGCGCCGATGCGCAGGACGGAGGCGAGATGAGCGAGATCGAGGCCCTCGTCGGCGACCCGCCGGCCGACGCACAGCTCGACCGCGACGATCGGCTGCGGCCCTCGTTCGTGCGGCGCGTGCTCGACGCGGTCGATGCCCGCGACGACGAGCGGGCGCGCGCGCTGGTCGAGCCGCTCCACCCCGCCGACCTCGCCGACCTGTTCGAGCTGACCCCGCATGAGGATCGCGGCCGGCTGGCCAAGGCGGTCGCCGACCTGCTCGACGCCGACGTCTTCGCCGAGATGAACGATTACGTCCGCGAGGACCTGATCGACGCGCTCGAACCCTACCAGGTCGCCGACCTCGCCGCCGAACTCGATACCGACGACGCCGTCGCGATCATCGAGGACATGGAGCCCGCCGAGCAGCGCGAGGTGCTGCGCGCGATGGAGCCCGACGATCGCGCCGCGATCGAGGAGGCGCTGTCCTATCCCGAGGAGTCCGCCGGCCGGCTGATGCAGCGCGAGCTGATCGCGGTGCCCGAGCATTGGACGGTCGGCGACGCGATCGACTATCTGCGCGGCCATGAGGAGCTGACGACCGACTTCTGGGAAATCTTCGTCGTCGATCCCGCTCACAAGCCGGTCGGCACCGTGGCGCTGTCCTGGATCCTGCGCACCCCGCGCAACGTCGCCGTCGCCGACGTCATGCAGCGCGAGCAGACGCTGATCCCGGTCGACATGGACCAGGAGGAGGTCGCGCTTCGCTTCCAGAAATACGCGCTGATCTCCGCCGCAGTGGTCGATGCGGCCGGGCGGCTGGTCGGCATGGTCACCGTCGACGACGTCGTCCACATCATCCAGCAGGAGGCGGGCGAGGACGTGCTGCGCCTGTCGGGCGCGGGCGAGGGCGACATCAACGAGCCGATCGCGCTCACCGTGCGCACTCGGGTGCTGTGGCTGGTCATCAACCTGGGCACGGCGATGGTCGCGGCCGGGGTCGTCGGCCTGTTCGAGGGCGAGATCGCCAGGTTCGCGCTGCTCGCGGCGCTGATGGGGATCGTCTCGGGGATGGGCGGCAATGCCGGGACCCAGACGCTGGCGGTGGTCGTGCGCGCGCTGGCGACCAACCAGCTGACCAGTTCGAACACGCTGTGGATGATCCTGCGCGAGTTCCGCATCGCGCTCGCCAACGGCCTGCTGCTCGGCGTGCTGATCGGGGCGGGTACCGTGCTGTTCTACCACAATGTGCCGCTGGGGATCGTATTCGGGCTGGCGATCCTGATCAACAATCTCGTCGCCGGCCTGTCGGGTGTGCTGATCCCGCTCGGGCTGGAGCGCGCCGGCGTCGATCCGGCGGTGTCGTCGGCGGTATTCGTGACGATGATGACCGACTGCCTCGGCTTCTTCTCGTTCCTGGGACTTGCCGCGCTGTTGCATCTCGGCGGTTGATCCGCCGGGCCGCGCCGCCCATTTGAGCCGCGTGCCGCTGCATCTCACCAAGGTCGCGTTCGCCACCACCAGCGTCGAGCATCTTGCCGAGCGGCTGCTGGCGCGCGCCGAGGCGGGGCCGCTGTTCCTGACGACGCGCTACCTGCCCAAGCGGCATGAGGAAGTGGCGGGGCAGGGGTCGCTCTACTGGATCCTCAAGCATCAGCTGGTCGCGCGGTCGGCGATCACCGGCTTCGGTGAGGCGGAGGCCGGCCGGGTGGCGATCCATCTCGACCCGGTGCTGGTGCTGGTCTCGGCGCGGCCCAAGCGCGCGCATCAGGGCTGGCGCTATCTGGAGGCGGCCGATGCGCCTGTTGACCTCGGCAGCGACGCGACGGGGCCTGCCGCGCTGCCGCCGCAGCTGGTCGGGCGGCTGGCGGAGCTGGCGTTGATTTGAGGCGGCACCGTAGCCGCGTCAGCGGCTAAAACCTAACGCCCGGTCCCGCAACTGACCGGGCCGCCGGCATCGGCCTTGACGGTGCATTTGGGCTGGCCGCCGATCGTGACCTGCCCGAGCCCGGTGTTGACCACCGAGGCGGTGTAGCGGGCCTGCGCCCTGGTCGCTCCGGGACCGTCGAGCCGCACGACCAGCTCGCCGACCTCAAGCGCGGCAGCGTCGATCGTGCCGGAACCGTTGGTCATCAGCCGCGCCGTGCCGGCACGGCCGCCGACCGTGATCGCGCCGGTGCCGATGATGGTGGCGTTCGCCGCGTCGGCGCTTGCCTCGCCGACGCCGACCGACCCCGCTCCGGTCACCGACAGGTCGATGCGCGCCGCCTTCATGCGATCGATGGCGAGCTTGCCGGCCCCGACTACGCTGGCGGTGGAGAGGGTCGGCGTCGCCAGCGTGATCGTCACCGGCGCGGTAGCGGCGACGCGGGGCCGCTCCTGCCAGCTGCCGATCGCGGCGCGGATGATCAGGGTGGAGCCGTCGACCCGCAGGTCGATCGAGTCGATCACCGCGCGATCGCCCGACAGCAGCGCCGCCGGTGCCTGGCCGGTGGCGATCCTGACGTCGAACGGACCCTGGACGCGCACCTTGTCGAAGCTGCCGAGATAGACGCTGCGTTCCGCCGCCGCCGCGGCAACCGTCCACGCAAGGCCGAGCGGGACCAGCACGGCGGCGAGCAGGCGGCTCGGCAGGCGCGGCATCAGCCGCAGCGGACGGTGCCGCCGCCCATCTTGGTGACCGAGCATTTCGCGCCGCCGGCGATCGTCACGTCGCCCGAGCCGAGGATGGTGACGTCGGCATGGGTCTTGACCGTCGCCTCGACCGTGCCTGCTCCCGCGATCGACACCGCCGCGGTCTCGGCGGCGAGCGGCGTCGCGTGCAGCTTGCCCGAGCCGCCGATCGATAGGTCGAGCGCCTTGGCGGTCCCGGCTGCGGTGATGGTGCCCGAGCCGCCGATGCTGAAGCCTGCCTTGTCGACCTTCATCCCGGCGACGTCGATCTTGCCCGAGCCGCCGATATCGCCCTGGAAGCTGCCGCCCTCGACCTTGTCGATCCCGATCGATCCCGAACCGCCGATGCTCGCCTCGTCGATGCGCGGCATGGTCACCAGCCAGCGGATCCTCGCCCGGCCGTCCCAATGCACGCCGTTGTTGCGGCCAAGCTCCAGCGTGCCGTCGTCCTGCGTCACCTTGACGGTATCGAGCGTGCGCGCATCGCCGGTGACGGTCAGGCCGAAGCTCTGGCCGGTCCGCACCTCGACATCGCCCGCTGCGCCCAGGGCCACCTTGCTGAAGCCCGTCACCGGATAGTGCCGCTCGCCGCCGCTGCCGCTCGCGGCGATGCCGGGGGTACCGTCGTCGCGGCCGTTCCACTGCGCCGAACAGCCGGAGAGGGCGGCGGTGAGAAGCGTGGCGGCAAGCAAGGTCGTCAGGCGCATCGGATCATCTCCCCTGTATTGGTTGCATAATACACGGGGAGATCGAGCGTGCAATCGAAAGCTGTGCCGGTCAGACGGTTGCCTGACCTACGCGGCCGGCTTGTCCTTGTTGTAGATCGCGGCGGCGGCGCGCAGGATTTCGAGGATCTTCACCTGCGCGGCGGGTTCGTCGATTTGCTCCATCGCCGCCAGCTCGCGCGCTAGCCGGCTGCACGCGCCTTCGAAGATCTGCCGCTCCGAATAGCTCTGCTCCGGCTGGTCGTCGGCGCGGAACAGGTCGCGGACCACCTCGGCGATCGACACCAAGTCGCCCGAATTGATCTTGGCCTCATATTCCTGCGCGCGGCGCGACCACATGGTGCGCTTGACCTTGGGCTTGCCCTTCAGGCACTCCATCGCCTCGCGCATGGTCTTGTCGCTCGACAGCTTGCGCATCCCGACCGACTCGGCCTTGTTGGTCGGCACGCGCAACGTCATCCGCTCTTTCTCGAAGCGCAGCACATAGAGTTCGAGCTGCATCCCGGCGATTTCCTGCTTCAGCAGTTCGACCACGCGGCCGACGCCGTGCTTGGGATAGACAACATAATCGCCAACGTCGAAGGACAGCGCCTTGACAGCCATGGAGAGCCTTTCGGATCGACGCCTCGCGCGATCCGCGGCTCACACGCCGCGCGACCCAAGCGCAAGACTAGGAGGTTAGTCTTTCAGCCGGGCACCGACATGCGCCCGTCACGGTTGTGTATAACACGGACGCAACAATATTGCCAGCGGTGCAGCGTTCCACCGCGGCTCAGGCGCGTGCTAGTCCCCCACGCCGGGTTCGGCCGAGAAGAACTTGTCGAACTTGCCCGCCTCGCCCTTGTGCGCGTCGGCGTCGGCCGGGGTCTGGTCGCCCTTGCGGGTGACGTTGGGCCATTGCGCGGAGAAGGTGGCGTTGAGCTCCATCCACTGTTCCAGGCCGCTCTCGGTGTCGGGCAGGATCGCCTCGGCCGGGCATTCGGGCTCGCACACGCCGCAGTCGATGCACTCGCTGGGATTGATGACGAGCATGTTCTCGCCCTCGTAGAAGCAATCCACCGGGCATACCTCGACGCAGTCCATGTATTTGCAGCGGATGCAGGCGTCGGTGACGACGTAGGTCATGAAACTCTCCCCGGAGCGGGCGTCGGTGTGGTGGCGGCTGCTATGCCGCGGCGGCGCTGGCGTCAATCGAGAGGGACATGCTGCGAGCCATTCTCACCGGCGGGCGCCGCGTTGCCGAGGGCGAGGTCGATGTAGCACGCCTGCGCCTCGGGCGCGGGGCCGCGGCGGTGGGGCAGCGCCTCGACGCGCAACGCGCGCACCCGC
>NZ_CAHJXA010000049.1 GCF_903644135.1 Sphingomonas bacterium
CCGCCTCGCTCAGGTCCCGTGCCGTGTCGCGGGCGAGGCGCTTGGGCTCCAGCCGCTCCTGCAGCACGGTCAGGCTGGCGTGCAGCCGCTCCCGCGCGGCGGCTGCCGCCGTTTCGGCGATCGCCAGGCGAACGACGGGGTCGCTCACGCCGCGCCGTCCAGCTTGGGCGGGGCAAGCCTGCCCTTGCCGATCATCGCCAGCACGCCGGCCAGAGCGAACACCGTCAACACCACCGCCGCCGTCGCCAGTCCGGGCCCGATCAGCGTCGCAAGCGACAGGATCAGCCCGACCAGCAACGCGATGAAGCCGCACAGCGCCAGCACGCCGGCGATCGCGAAGAAGGTGACGGCACCCTTGTAGGCCGTGATCCGCTCGCCGGCGCGCGCCTTGTAGAGCGCGATCTCCGCCGACACGACCGCCCGTGCATCCTCGATCGTGCGCCCGACCAGCGAGGCCAGGCTCTCGTCCTCCACGGCCGACGGTGCGAGATGAACCGTTCGCGGACGATCAGGCACGCTGGTCGAGGCCCGCGTGCACCACCCGCGCCAGTGCGAAGCCCAGCGCCGCGGTGACGCCGATCGCCGCCGCGGGGCTCTTGCGGACCAGCCCGCGCACGTCATCGGCGAGTTCGTCGACATCCTTGTCGCGCACCGCGTCTGCGAAGCCCTGGACCGAGGAGGCGGCGGTGCGGGCATACTCGCCATATTGCGCGCCCAGCTTCTCGTCGACCTGTCCGGCAGCGTCGATCAGCATCTGCGCGAACTGGTCGAGCGCACCGCCAGCCTTGGCCTTGCCGTCTTCGGCGAACATGCGCACCTTGTCGATCGCCTGATCCTGGAACGATGCAGCACCTTTGCCGGCTGCCTGCTTGGCGTCGCCGATCGTGCTCTTGGTCTTGCCGTCGTCCGGCTCGAACTCGACGCCGGCGTCCTTGAGCGGCGCGGCCGGCTCGAACTCGGTCGTGGCGGGCGGCGGCATGATGTCGCCTTCTTCGATGGCTTGGGGCTTGTCGGTCTCGGCCATGGCCAACCCTTTCTATGCTGTCTCTGCCGTTCAACCCCGGCGGTCCGGCGGCGGTTCCCTGCCGATTGCGGCGTCGTGCCGCGCGCGATAGGGGCTTGGTCCTGTTCATCTGCCTAGGAGCTTCATTTCGTGACCGCAATCATCGACATCCTAGGCCGGCAGATCCTCGACAGCCGGGGCAATCCAACGGTGGAGGTCGATGTCTGGCTGGAGGACGGCAGTTTCGGCCGCGCGGCGGTGCCGTCGGGTGCCTCCACCGGCAAGCACGAGGCGGTCGAGAAGCGCGACGGCGGCGCGCGCTGGGGCGGCAAGGGCGTCGATCAGGCAGTGGCGGCGGTCAATGGCGAGATCGCCGATGCGGTGCGCGACCTCGACGCCGAGGACCAGGCCGATCTCGACCGGACTATGATCGAGCTGGACGGCACCGAGAACAAGTCGCGGCTGGGAGCCAACGCGATCCTGGGCGTCAGCCTGGCGGCGGCGAAGGCGGCGGCGGATGCGCGCGGGCTGCCGCTCTATCGCTATGTCGGCGGCGTGGCGGCGCATGTGCTGCCGGTGCCGATGATGAACATCATCAACGGCGGCGAGCACGCCGACAACCCGATCGACTTTCAGGAGTTCATGATCGTGCCGGTCGGCGCGGCGACGCTGGCGGAGGCGGTGCGCTGCGGGTCGGAGATCTTCCACACCCTGAAGAAGGCGTTGCACGACAAGGGGCTCAGCACTTCGGTGGGCGACGAGGGCGGCTTCGCGCCCAACATCGCCAGCACCACCGATGCGCTCGACCTGATCATGGCGAGCATCGAGAAGGCGGGATACCACCCGGGCGAGGACGTGGTGCTGGCACTCGACTGCGCCGCGACCGAGTTCTTCCGCGACGGCCGCTACGACATCTCCGGCGAGAACCGCATCCTGTCGAGCCACGAGATGGCCGAATACCTCGCCGACCTGACCCGCCGCTATCCGATCGCGTCGATCGAGGACGGAATGGCGGAGGACGATTTCGCTGGCTGGAAGACACTGACCGACCTGATCGGTGACAAGGTTCAGCTGGTCGGCGACGACCTGTTCGTCACCAATCCCAAGCGGCTGAAGCAGGGGATCGCCGACGGCCTCGCCAACTCGCTGCTGGTCAAGGTCAACCAGATCGGCACGTTGTCCGAGACGCTGGAGGCGGTGTCGATGGCGCAGCGCGCCGGCTATACCGCGGTGATGAGCCACCGTTCGGGCGAGACCGAGGACGCGACCATCGCCGACCTCGCCGTCGCGACCAACTGCGGCCAGATCAAGACCGGCAGCCTCGCGCGGTCCGATCGGCTTGCCAAATACAATCAGCTGATCCGGATCGAGCAGGAGCTGGCGGGTGCGGCGGTCTATGCGGGACGGTCCGTTTTTTTAGCTTGATCCGCGAGTCGCGGCGCGTAATGATATAGATGTGACCCGCCGCCGCTCCCGCCTCGCGCAGACGCTGCGCCGCGCCGCCTGGCCGGCGGCGGGGTTGACGCTGATGGCGTTCTTCGGCGTCTATGCTGTGCTCGGGCCCAACGGCCTGTTCGCCTATGGCGATTACAAGCGTCAGCTCGAGCGACGCGATCGCGACTATACCGCCCTCGACCATCGGCGCGAGGTGTTGAAGAACCGCGTGGCGCTGCTCGATCCCGATCACGCAAATCCCGACATGGTCGACGAGATGGTGCGCAAGCAGCTCAACGTCGCCAACCCCGATGAGGTCATCGTCCCGCTGAAGTGACCGGGCTCCTCAAGAGCCCGGTCAGCGGTCACTTGCCGAGGAACGTGAGCAGGTCCTGCGTCAGCCGGTCGCTGGACGTGACGTTCAGGCCGTGCGGCTCGCCGTCATATTCCACCAGTTGCGATCCGGCGATACCCTTTGCCGCGGCACGTCCCGACGTATCGATCGGCACCGTCTTGTCGCCCGTGCCGTGGACGATCAGCGTCGGCACCCGGAACGCGGACAAGTCGCCGCGAAAGTCGGTCTTGCCGAACGCATCGACGCAGGCGAGCGTCGCCTTGAGGCTGGCCTTGAGCGCGGTCGCGGTGACCATGTCGAGGACGTCGTCGCTGACCGGGCTGGACAGCAGCCCCGACCCGAAGAAACCTGGCATGAAGGTGTGGCGGAAGAAGTGCGCGCGGTCCTGGCGGATGCCGTCCTTCATCTGGTCGAAGGTCTCGACCGGCACGCCGTCCGGGTTGTCGGCGGTCTTGAGCATGTACGGCACGACCGACGAGATCAGCGCGGTGGCGATCACGCCCTTGCCGCCATGCCGGCTCATGTAGCGAGCGACCTCGCCGCCGCCCATCGAGAAGCCGACGATGGTCGCGTCCTGCGTCGCGCCGGTCTCCTGCAGCACGTCGGCGAGGTCGTCGGCGAACGTGTCATAGTCGTAGCCGCTCCAGGGCTGGTCCGACCGGCCGAAGCCGCGCCGGTCATAGCTGATCGCGCGAAAGCCGTGGTCTGCCAGCGCCATCGCCTGCGCGTCCCACATCTGGCCGTCGAGCGGCCAGCCGTGGAGCAGGACGACGGGGCGGCCGCTGCCCCAATCCCTGACGAACAGGTCGATGCCGTCGCGCGTCTTGATATAGGGCATGAGGTAAGCTCCGTAGGGGTCGGACGGTAAACAAGGCACGCGCGGCGGCGTTCCGCCCTAGCGCGCCGTCCGCATGGTAATCTGCGCCGCCTCGCTCTCGGCACGATCGGGATTGCGCAGCGACGGACGCAGGCGGGCGATGCTGCACAGGCCGGCAACGACGGCGAGACCGGCGGCGACCAGCGCCGGCACCCGTCCCGCGCCGACGCCGATCGCTAGCAGTAGCGCCACGAGCGTCGCGCCGGTTGTCTGTCCAAGCAGCCTGACCGTCGAGACCAGTCCGCCCGCCGCCGCCGCGCGCACTTGCGGGGCGGAACCGATGATGAGGCGCGCGTTGGGCGGCAGGAAGATGCCGAACCCCGATCCGCACAATGCCATCCGCCAGGCGATGTCGACATAGGCCGCATCGGCCGGCAGCAGCGCGAGCAGGGTCAGCGCGACCACCGACACGATCATGCCGATACCGCCGAGCAGCCCCGCCGGGATACGGTCCGACAGCCAGCCCGCCAGCGGCGCGACGATCATGTTGGTCAGCGGCCAGGGTGCGATCGCCGCTCCGACCTGTGCCGGCGAGAAGCCGTAATCATGGGTCAAGCGGAACGGCGTCGACAGCAACAGGGTCATCGATGCGATGAAGGCGGTGTACGCACCGATCACCGACAGTGCGATCACCGGCTGGCCGAGCAGGTCGACCGGCAGGATCGGGTTGGCCGTGCCGCGCTCGCGCCGGACGTAATAGACACCAACGAGCGCGCCGATCAGCACGATCGCGGCCGACACTACCGGGCTGTCGCCATGTACCGCGCTCTCCGCGCCGCCGATGACGAGGCCGAACATCGCCGCGCATTGCACCGCGCCGACCACGTCGAAATGCCGGTCGCGCGGGGCTGGATCGGGCAGTGCGCGTCCGAACAGCAGCGAGGCGATCGCGAACGGGACGGCGCTGGCGAACACCCAGGGCCAGGGCGCGACGCCCAGGATCAGGCCGCCGACCGTCGGCGCGGCGGCGGCGGAGCTGGCGACGATCACCGAGTTGACGCCAAGCCCGCGGCCGAGCTGCTTCGCGGGATAGGTCTGGCGGATCAGCGCCGAGCCGACCCCCAGCGTCGCGGCCGCACCGATCGCCTGGCCGGCGCGCACCACCAGCAGGAAGGGCAGGCTCTTGGCGAAGAAGCACAGCAAGGTCGCGACGGTGAAGATCGCCTGCCCCAGCTGGTAGGTGCGCTTGAGCCCGATCCGCTCGCCAAGCGCGGCGAACGGCAGCATCAGCATGACCAGCATCAGCTGGTAGACGGTGACGATCGACACCACCGCGCTCGACCCGACGCCCAGATCGCGGGCGATGGTCGGCAGCGCGACGTTGGCGACGCCGCCGTCGATGATCACCAGCGCCGTCCCGCAGCACAGCGCCAGGATGGCGGCATAGCGACGCGGGAGCGGCAGACCGTCAGTCTGCGCAACAGCGCGAGCGGGAGAGCGCATCGCCGGGATCGCAGTGGAGCGGACCGCAGGTAGTTGCCGTGAACGTCGAAGCCGTGCCATCCTGTCGCTATGCGGTTGGTGGTGCGCGGGGACAAGGCACCTGCAACCCGATCAAGGATCAAGGAGATGACGATGCGTGCCTTACTCAGCCTGGCGGCGGTCTTGGCGCTTGCCGCCGCTCCCGCGCGCGCGCAGACGGCCGCGATGAACGATCACGATCCCTATCTCTGGCTGGAGGACAAGGACGGCGCAAAGCCGCTCGCCTGGGTCGAAGCGGAGAACGCCAGGACGCTGCCGCGCCTCCAGAACGACCCGCGCTATACGACCTTTCACGCCGAGGCGCTGGCGATCGCCGCCGCCAAGGACCGCATCCCGACGCCATCGCTGGTCGGCGGCCGCGTCCTCAACTTCTGGCGCGACCAGGAGCATCCGCATGGCCTGTGGCGCTGGACGACCGAGGCCGACTACGCGAAGCCCGATCCGCATTGGACGACGCTGATCGACCTCGACGCGCTCGGCAAAGCGGAGGACAAGACCTGGGTTTGGAAGGGTGCGACCTGCCTCCAGCCCGAGGAGCGGCTGTGCCTGGTCGCGCTGTCGGAGGGCGGCGAGGACGCGGTCAGCTATCGCGAGTTCGACCTTCAGGCCGGCGGCTTCGTCGCGGGCGGCTTCGCCCTGCCCAAGTCGAAGCAGAACGCGACCTGGCTCGACCGCGACACGCTGCTGGTCAGCCGCGACTGGGGCGCGGGGACCATGACAGCGTCGGGCTATCCGTTCGTGCTGAAGCAGGTGAAGCGCGGCGAATCGCTGGACCGCGCGACGGAGGTGTTCCGCGGGGCGGCCACTGATCAGGTTTCAACCGGTGCCTATGTGCTGCACGATGCGGCCGGGCACCGGCTGGTCGTGATCTCGCGCGCCGTCACCTTCTTCGGTACGGAGACGCTGCTGCTGACCGACAAGGGGCCGCTCAAGCTCGACCTGCCGATGCGGACGAGGCCGACCGCCCTGGTCGACGGCCAGGTGGTGTTCTCGACCAGCGACCCATGGGCCGGGGTGCCGGCGGGCGCGATCGCCTCCGCACCGCTCGCGGAGGTCGAGCGCGGCGTGCTGAAGCCGCAGGTGATCTTCGCGCCGGGTCCGCGCCAGTCGATCGACGGGGCCGGGCAGACCCGCAATCGCCTGCTGCTGGTGGTGTCCGACAATGTCCGCGGTCGTGGCTATGTCTACACGCACGGCGCGGAGGGCTGGAGCCACCGGCCGCTGACCTTGCCCGACAATTCCAGCCTGGGGGTGGTCGCCGATACCCTGCGCAGCGACCGCAGCTATCTGAGCGTCACCGGCTTCCTGACGCCGACGACGCTTTATTCATTGGATGCCGGCAGCGGCCAGCCGGTCGAATCAAAGGCGACGCCGCCGCGCTTCGACGCGTCGCACGATGCCGTTGATCAGTTCGAGGCGACCTCGACCGACGGCACAAAGATCCCGTATTTCGTGGTCCACCACAAGGACGTACCGCTCGACGGATCGACGCCGACGATCATGACCGCCTATGGCGGCTTCCAGGTGTCGATGACGCCTGCCTATCTGGGAACGGTCGGCAAGCTGTGGCTGGAGCGCGGCGGCAGCTACGTCCTGGCCAACATCCGTGGCGGTGGCGAGTTCGGGCCGGCGTGGCACGATGCCGGGCGCAAGACCAAGCGGCAGCTGATCTATGACGACTTCGCCGCGGTCGCCAAGGACCTGATCGCGCGGCGGCTCACCAGTTCGGCGAAGCTGGGCATCTATGGCGGCTCCAACGGCGGCCTGCTGATGGGCGTGGAGTTCAACCAGCATCCCGACCTGTGGCGTGCGGTGACCATCCAGGTGCCGCTACTGGACATGATCCGCTATGAACAGATCGCGGCGGGGGCGTCGTGGGTCGACGAATATGGTTCGGTGTCGAACCCCGACGAGAAGGCGTTCCTCCAGACGATCTCACCCTATCAGAACCTGAAAAAGGGGGTCGCCTATCCCGAGCCCTATATCTGGACGACCACCAAGGACGATCGTGTCGGGCCGCAACATGCGCGCAAGTTCGCGGCGCGGATGAAGGAATATGGCCTGCCGTACCTCTTCTACGAGGATACCGCCGGCGGCCATTCCGGCGATGCCGATATCGAGCAATCGGCGCGGTTGCAGGCGTTGCAGATGACCTATTTCGCGCAGAAGCTGATCGGGCCGGCCGGCTGATCGCGGATTGGAACGCGCGCCGACCCGGTCCGTTGTTGCTGCACCGCAGCGGATCGCGATAGGATAGCGAGATGAGTTCGTCGATCACCGAGGTGCGCGCATCGGCACCGCCGCCCGTCTCCACGCCCGTCGTGTTCGAGGCGATCGTCAAGCAGCTGGCGATCGCCGCCAGCTATAATCGCGGCGAGGTGACGCTGGCCCCGCACATCATCTACACACGCCATGGCGAGTTGTACGTCGATGCGGTGACGCTGGAGCGCGACGGCAAGCCGCCCAAGGAGATGAAGCTCGGCGCGTTCAAGCTGGCCGGGCTGTCGCCGCTGCGGCTGACCGCGCGGCGGTTCACGGTCAGCGAGCTGTTCCACCGCAAGGAGGCGCGCTACGATGGGGTGACGCTGATGGCGGTCGACGCCGGCTGAACCGGAGCCGGCGAACCGGCTCCGATTCCGCATTCAGCGGCAGCGGACCTCGCTGCTGTTCTGGTCGACCGCCTTGCCGGCAAGGGCACCACCGGCCGCGCCGAGCAGCGTCCCGACTGTCTTGGAATGACCGCCGGCGATCAGGTTGCCGAGCAACCCGCCACCCGCCGCGCCGATGATCAGCCCGGTGGTGCCGTCGTTGCGCTTGCAATAATAGCGGCCATCATTGCCGGCATAGACGCGGTCGTCGGCCGCGAGCACACGCTCCTGGTTGCTGGCACGATAATAGCGCGACGGCTCATAGCCCTGCTCGACGCGGTCGGTATCGTAGTAACCTTGCGACGGCGGGGGCGGGGGCGGTGCGTAGCCGCCGTTGTTGTAGCCAGGTCCGGGGTAGGCCGGCGCAGGATAGCCCGCCTGACGCGACGACTGGTAACGGTCGACTGCCTGGCGATAGAGCTGATACTCGCGGTCGAAGCGCGCCTGGGCATCGGCGAAGCGGCGATCCTCCTGGGGGCTCTGCGCGATGACGGGCATCGCGGTCGCGAGCGTCGCAATGGCGAGCCCGGCGGTGACAAGTCGGCTAAGCATGACTGGTATCCTTTACTGGCCGGCGATTCGCGGCGGCGCGCGAGAGATACGGTTTCGCTCCCGTATCGTTCCTGAACGAGCGGCCGCGGGGAGGCACGGCATGAGCAACGACGATCGCCCGATCGAGGGGCGGGGCCGCTGGATCGCCCGCTGGCTGCTGATCGGCTTTTACGGCGTGGCGGGGGTGGCGCATCTCACCTTCGCCACCGATGCGATGGTGAAGATCGTGCCTAGCTCGGTGCCGCAGCCCTATGCCTGGGTGATCGCGACCGGGCTGTGCGAGCTGGCCGGGGCGGTTGGGCTGATGACGACCCGCTGGCGCCAAGCGGCGGGTTGGGGGCTGGCCGCCTATGCGCTGTGCGTATGGCCGGCGAACGTCGTCCACGCGATCCACGATCTGGGGCAGGGGACGGGTCTCGGTTGGTGGTACCACTATCCCCGGCTGGCGTTGCAGCCGCTGATCATCTGGTGGGCGTTGTGGGCGAGCGGGGCGGTCGTGGTGCGACGTCGGGCTCGCTAACTCACCCCAGCGTCACGAAGCTGTCCATCACCCGCTTGCGTCCGGCCTGATCGAAGTCGATCTCCAGCTTGTTGCCTTCAATCGCGGCGATCGCGCCGTTGCCGAACTTCTGGTGGAACACGCGGCAGCCGACGGACAGGTCGCTGCGCCCCTTGTTGCCCAGGCTGATCGCGCTTTGCCGGCTCTCTACGATGCGGGTGGGAGCGGTGGTGAAGGTGCGGCTGGTCCACTCGCCGCCCGGCTTGCCCGCATCCAGGGTTCCGGCGGCGCGCTGCCAGCCGGGGCCGCGCCCCGTCCCGCGCGCGACATCGGCGAAGGGGTCGGCGCGCTCGCTCCAATTGGCGCGCCACAGGCTCTCGCCGCCCGACATGGTGGTCTCGCTGTCGATATGCTCGGGCGGCAGTTCGCCGACGAAACGGCTGGGGATGCTCGACATCCACTGGCCGTAAATGCGGCGGTTGGCGGCGTGGAGGATGGTCGCGCGTCGCCGGGCGCGGGTGATCGCGACATAGGCGAGGCGGCGCTCCTCCTCCAGGCTGCGCGTGCCGCCCTCGTCGATCGCGCGCTGCGAGGGGAACAGGCCTTCCTCCCAGCCGACCAGGAACACGGTGTCGAACTCCAGTCCCTTGGCGGCGTGGATGGTCATGATCGTGACTTGGGGGTCGTTGCGGTTACCCTCATTGTCCATGACGAGGCTGACATGCTCCAGGAACGCGCCGAGCGATTCGTACTCCTCCATCGCGCGGACCAGCTCGGACAGGTTCTCCAGCCGGCCGGCGGCCTCTGCCGACTTCTCCGCCTGCCACATGGCGGTATAGCCGCTCTCGTCGAGTAGCTGCCGCGCCAGCTCGGGATGCGGCAGGCTCTGCGCCATGTCGCGCCAGCGGGCGATGTCGCCGACCAGCCGCCCTAGTGCGCGCCGCGCCTGCGGTGTCAGCTCGTCGGTGTCGAGGATGCGCGCGGCGGCGGTGGTCAGCGGCTCGCCGGTCTGGCGTGCGAGCTGGTGGAGCCGGGCCAGCGCCTTGTCGCCGAGCCCGCGCTTGGGGACGTTGACGATCCGCTCGAAGGCAAGGTCGTCGGCGGGCTGGTTGACGACGCGCAGATAGGCGAGCGCATCGCGGATCTCGGCGCGCTCATAGAAGCGGAAGCCGCCGACGATCCGATAGGGCAGGCCGATGGCGATGAAGCGATCCTCGAACTCGCGGGTCTGGTGCTGGGCGCGCACTAGGATGGCGACATGATCGAGGCTGGTGCCGCCGCGCTGCGCCGCCTCGATCTCCTCGCCGACGCGGCGCGCCTCCTCCGGCCCGTCCCAGATGCCGAGCACGCGCACCTTCTCGCCGGCGTCGAGCTCGGTCCACAGCGTCTTGCCGAGTCGGCCGGTGTTGTGCGCGATGACGCCGCCGGCCGCGCCGAGGATGTGCGGCGTGCTGCGGTAGTTCTGTTCGAGGCGGATCACCTTCGCGCCGGGGAAATCGTGCTCGAACTTCAGGATGTTCTCGACCTGCGCGCCGCGCCATGAATAGATCGACTGGTCGTCATCGCCGACGCAGGCGATGTTGCGGCGCTGCTGGGCGAGGAGGCGCAGCCAGAGATACTGGACGGCATTGGTATCCTGATACTCGTCGACCATGATGTAGCGGAAGCGGGTCTGATACTGCTCCAGCACGTCGCGATGCGTCTTGAGGATGGTCAGGACGTGCAGCAGAAGGTCACCAAAGTCGCACGCGTTGAGGCTCTTCAGCCGCGCTTGATATTGTGCGTACAGCTCGCCACCGCGGCCGTTGGCGTAGCGCTCGCTCTCGCCGGCGTCGATGTCGCGCGGCACCAGCCCCTTGTTCTTCCACTCGTCGATGAGGCCGGCCAGGGCGCGGGCGGGGAAGCGCTTCTCATCCAGGTCGGCGGCGACGATCAGCTGCTTGAGCAGACGCAGCTGGTCGTCGGTGTCGAGGATGGTGAAGTTCGATTGCAGCCCGACCAGCTCGGCATGGCGGCGCAGCATCTTGGCCCCGATCGCGTGAAAGGTGCCGAGCCACGGCATCCCCTCCACCGCCTCGCCGACCAGCCGTCCCACCCGCTCGCGCATCTCACGCGCGGCGCGGTTGGTGAAGGTGACGGCCAGGATCTCCGACGGCCACGCCTTGCGCGTATAGAGCAGGTGGGCGAGCCGCGCGGTCAGCGCCGCCGTCTTGCCGGTGCCCGCGCCGGCCAGCATCAGCACCGGGCCGTCGGTGGTCAGCACCGCCTCGCGCTGCGGCGGGTTGAGGCCGGCGAGATAGGGCGGGTCGGCCAACGGTGCGCCGGTGGCGGCCAGCGCCGGAGCAGCGGAAGGAGCGGGGGTCGTCACCCCCGAACAGGTAGGGAACGCCGGCGTCGGGAGCAATGGCGTTGCGCTTCGCCCAAAAAATCGGGGCGACCCGTCCGGATCGCCCCGTAGTTCAGGGAGGAGGAGTGCCGAAACACTCCGCCGCTGGCTGCAAGGGGGAAAAGCAGGAGCAGCGGCGATCCGGCTATTGCCCGGCGAGCATTACAGAATGATGTCGATATCCTGCCGGTCAGCGATTTTGCCGGGTTTGATCAGGCGGGGCGGAGCAGGGTCAGGCGCGCCTTGCCATGGACGCGCTCCACATCGATGGTGAAGCCGGCGATCGCCACCGCCTCGTCGCGGCCCGTTTCGATGCTGATCCAGCTCGCCGGCCCCGTCCAGCCGAGTCGGGCCAGCTTGTCGAGCGCCACCGCGCCTGCGCCCGAGCCATAGGGCGGGTCCATCATCAGCAGGTCGAGCGGCGCGGGGGCGGGGCCGAGCGCCAGCACCGACGCGGCGCGCACGTCAGCCCGCGCGCCAAGCGTCGCCAGGTTCGCACGCAGGGCATCGAGCGCGGCGCGATCCTGCTCGACGAACAGGCAGGAGCCCGCGCCGCGCGACAGCGCCTCGATCCCCAGCGCGCCCGAGCCGGCGAACAGGTCGACGACGCTGAGCTCCTCGAAGCTGCCGAGCCGGCTGGTGAGCATCGAGAACAGCGCCTCGCGCACGCGGTCGGACGTGGGCCTCGTCGCCTGCCCCCGGGGGGCCACGAGGGCG
>NZ_CAHJXA010000050.1 GCF_903644135.1 Sphingomonas bacterium
CGGTCAACGGCGACCCGCTCGCCGGTGCCGCCCAGAACGCCGCCGCGGCGCAGGCTCCGCTGCGCGCTCCGGCGAGCAACAGCGCGGTCCCGCTCGCCAACTGATCGGCCGCGGCGTCTGCAAATCGGCCGGCGGATGACGCGGGCGCTTGCCGGCTGACGGCTTCCTTCGCTACACGGTACATCCCATGGCGCGGTTCATTTTCATAACCGGCGGCGTGGTGTCGTCGCTTGGCAAGGGCCTGATGGCCGCCTCCCTGGCAGCGTTGCTGCAGGCGCGCGGCTATCGGGTGCGGATCAGGAAGTTCGATCCGTACCTCAACGTCGACCCGGGCACGATGAGCCCGTACCAGCATGGCGAAGTCTACGTCACCGACGACGGGGCCGAGACCGACCTCGACCTCGGCCATTACGAGCGCTTCACCGGCGTGCCCTCGCGGCAGAGCGACAACATCACCTCCGGCCGCATCTATCAGCAGATCATCCAGCGCGAGCGGCGCGGCGACTATCTGGGCGCGACGGTGCAGGTCATCCCCCACGTCACCGACGCGATCAAGGCGTTCGCGGTGGCGCAGACCGACGATGTCGACTTCGTGCTGTGCGAGATCGGCGGCACCGTCGGCGACATCGAATCGCTGCCCTTCATCGAGGCGATCCGCCAGTTGAAGAACGACCTCGGCCGTGCGCAGTCGATCAGCATCCATGTCACGTTGGTGCCGTACATCTCGGCGGCGGGGGAGTTGAAGACCAAGCCGACCCAGCACTCCGTGCGCGAGCTGGCCGCGCTCGGCGTCCAGCCCGACGTGCTGGTCTGCCGCTGCGAGAAGCCGCTGCCGGCCGGCGAGCGTGCCAAGATCGCGCTGTTCTGCAACGTTCCCGCCAGCGCCGTCATCCCCGCGCTCGACGCCCGGAGCATCTACGCGGTGCCGCTGCAATATCACGCCGAGGGGCTCGATTCGGAGGTGCTGCGCGCCTTCGGGCTGGAGGTGGCGGACAAGCCCGACCTCGGTCGCTGGAGCGAGATCGTCGAGCGGCTGACCAACCCCGAAGGCGAGGTGACGGTCGGCGTCGTCGGCAAATATGTCGGGCTGCAGGACGCCTACAAGTCGCTCAACGAGGCGCTGGTCCATGGCGGCATCGCCAATCGGGTGAAGGTCAACATCCGCTGGATCGACGCGGAGATCTTCGAGGGGGAGGGCGACGTCACCGCCGAGCTGGAGCCGTGCCACGCCATCCTCGTCCCCGGCGCGTTCGGGGAACGCGGCGCGGAAGGCAAGATCGCCTCCGTCCGCTTCGCGCGCAAGCGGCGCGTACCCTATTTCGGCATCTGCTTTGGGATGCAGATGGCCTGTGTCGAGGGCGCGCGCGATCTCGCCGGCATCGCCGCCGCCTCCTCGACCGAGTTCGGGCCGACCGAGGAGCCGGTGGTCGGCCTGATCACCGAATGGATGGGCCGCGACGGGCTGGAGCAGCGCGAGGCGCAGGGCGACATGGGCGGCACGATGCGGCTTGGGGCCTATGCCGCGCGGCTTGACGGCAATTCGGTGGTGGCCTCGATCTATGGCGGCACCGACATCTCCGAGCGCCACCGCCACCGCTACGAGGTCAACACCAACTATCAGGCGGCGCTGGAGCGGGGCGGGCTGGTGTTCAGCGGTATGTCGCCCGACGGCACCCTGCCCGAGATTGTCGAGCGGCCCGACCACCCCTGGTTCGTCGGCGTGCAATTCCACCCGGAGCTGAAGAGCAAACCGTTCGAGCCGCACCCGCTGTTCGCGAGCTTCATCGCCGCGGCGGTGAAGCAGTCGCGGCTGGTGTAGCGGCGGTGGCGAAACGTTAACCGCCTCTGCCTAGACCTGCCTGCGGACCGGGCGGAAGGGCGGCGGCATGACGAGCGATACGACGCAGGGCGGATGGCCGATCTCGATCGCCATCTTCGTGTTTCTGTTCGTCATGTCGATCATCCTGTCGCTCATGGGCGCGTTGGCCGGGATGCAGACGACGACGTTCGGCTTTGCGCTTGCTTCGGATGCCGCACACACGCTGGCGATGCGCATCCTGGGGGTTCGCCTGTTCGGCGTTGGTTTCGCGGCGACGCTGCTGCTGATGGTGGCGCTCGGCCGGTCGAAGGCGGCACGAGGCGCGCTCATCACGCGCTGGCTGCTGGGCTTGTGCACCAGCACCGCGGTGCTGCGCGGGGCCGGGTTGATGATGCCGGCCGCGGGCAACGGCCCGGCGCTGGTCGTCGCTTCGGTGTTCCAGCTGGCGATGGAAGGCGTAGCGATCGCGATCCTGTTCAGCGACGACGCGGCAACCTGGTTCGAACCCAGGCCGAACTGGCTCTCGTGACATGAAGAAGGCACCCGGATCGCCAGATCCGGATGCCTTCCGTTCGACGCTGGACCAGCGCCAGCGGCTTACGCCGCCTTGGCCTCGTCCACCGGTGCGGTCTCGACGGCGGCCAGCGGCGCGCCGGTCTTGATCGCGATGCTCTTGGGCTTCATCGCTTCGGGCACTTCGCGGACCAGGTCGATCACCAGCAGGCCGTCGTTCAGCCGCGCGTCCTCGACGAAGACGAAGTCGGCCAGCTCAAACCGCCGCTCGAAGCTGCGGTTGGCGATGCCCAGATGTAGGAAGGCGGCGTTGGCCTGTGCCTTCTCGTCCTTGCGGCCGGTGACGAGCAGCAGGTTCTGCTGCGCGGTGATCTCGATCTCGTCGCGCGAGAAGCCGGCCACCGCGAGCGTGATGCGATATCGATCCTCGGCGAGGCGCTCCAGGTTGAAGGGGGGATAGTTCTCGGACCCCGCGCCGCGCGCGTTGGTCTCGAGCATGTCGAACAACCGGTCGAAACCGATGGTCGAACGGCGATAGGGGGTCAGGTCGAGTCGCATATCAAAGCCTCTCATGAGCGAGTTGACGGTGGTCGAGCATCCGGACGTCCGCGATGCTCATGCGGCCAGCCAAGCTGCGCCGCACGAACGATATCTGGGATGCAGGCGTGCGGCTTCAAGAGGGCCAGATCGGCCATGCTTCGTTCAGCGAAATGGTGTATTATCGCTGTTGGAGGGGGGCCGGGCGGCGGCTCGCGATCCGGAAGCTCCCGGTCGCCGCCCGGCACCGTTGCGCAGACGGTGCCGCAACGGCAAACGCCCGGACCGTTGCCGATCCGGGCGCCTGCGTGACGATCGCTCGTCAGCCCCCTTGGCCGCCCCGGCCGCGCGTGTTCGCTGCGGCGTTGCGGTAATCCCCGAACCACGGCCTTGCCTGTGTGTCAGTGGTATCCTGCTAGGAGCGGCCGGCGCGCTTGTCATCGCCGATCTGGCGGCATCGCTGCGAATGCCCCGCGGCTGTGATGATTCCGCAACATACGTTGCGCCGGCTGTGCCCGGACCGTAGAGCCCGGCGCATGGTGATCCTGTCGCGCTACGAACGGATGATCGCCCGCCGCTATCTGCTGCCGGGCAAGGGCGAAGCGTTCATCTTCCTGGTCGCGTCGATCAGCCTGGTCGCGGTGATGCTGGGCGTCGCCGCGCTGGTGATCGTGATGAGCGTCATGAACGGCTTTCGCGCGGAGCTGTTCGACAAGATCGTCGGGCTGAACGGCCATGCCGTGGTGCAGGGCGTCGGCGGCCGGCTGCCCGACTGGCAGGACGTGCTGAAACAGGCGCGGGCGACGCCTGGGATCACCAGCGCGCTGCCGTTGATCGACCAGCCGCTGATGACGAGCTATAACGGCCGCGTCGAGGCGATCCTGGTGCGCGGAATGCGGGCCGAGGACATCCGCAGCAATCCGACGATCAACAAGAAGGTGCTGGCCGGCAGCATGGCCACAGTCACGCCCGGATCGGGCAGGGTGGCGATCGGCGCGCGGCTCGCCGAGGAGCTGGGGGCCGATGTCGGCAGCCAGATCTCGCTGATCAGCCCTCAGGGGCAGACGACGCCGTTCGGCACGGTGCCGCGCATCGTCAGCTATACCGTCGGCGCGATCTTCGAGATCGGCGTCTATGACTACGACAAGGCCTATGTCGTGATGCCGCTGCGGGACGCGCAGAGCCTGCTGCTGATGGGCGACACGGTCGGCATGATCGAGGTGCAGACCGTCGACGCAGACCGGGTTGGCCCAATCCTCGCGCCGTTGGCCAAGGCGACGCGCGGCGACGCGGTGGTGACCGACTGGCGGCAGATGAACGCGCAGCTGTTCGAGGCGCTGGCTGTGGAGCGGGTGGCGATGTTCACCGTCCTGTCGATCATCATCCTGGTCGCGGTGTTCAACATCCTTTCGTCGCTGATCATGCTGGTCCGCGCCAAGACCCGCGACATCGCCATCCTGCGCACCATGGGTGCCACGCGTGGCGGGCTGATGCGCATCTTCATGGTGGTCGGCACCACGATCGGCGCGCTGGGCACCGTCGCGGGGCTGATCCTCGGGGCGATCTTCCTGTTCTACCGGCAGGGCGTGGTGAACTTCGTCCAGCTCGTGACCGGGCAGAATCTGTGGGACCCGTCGATCCGCTACCTGACCGAGCTGCCCAGCAAGCCCGATCCGGTCGAGGTGGTGGTGATCGCGCTGATGGCGCTGGTCTTCTCGTTCCTGGCGACGCTCTACCCGGCGTGGAAGGCGGCGAGCACCGATCCGGTGCAGGTGCTGCGGTATGAATAGCCCGGTTCTCCAGACCGCTGACCTCGCGCGCAGCTTCACCCAGGGCGGGCAGACGATCGAGGTGCTGCGCGGTGTCGACCTTTCGGTGGCTCCGGGGGAGATCGTTGCGCTGCTCGGGCCGTCGGGGTCGGGCAAGTCGACCCTGCTCCAGGCGGTGGGGCTGCTCGAAGGCGGCTTTCAGGGTTCGATCCGCATCGCCGGTACCGAGGCGGCGCAGCTTGGCGCGCACGGCCGCACGCTGGTGCGCCGCGACCAGCTCGGCTTCGTGTACCAGTTCCACCACCTGCTGCCTGATTTCAGCGCCACCGAGAATGTCGTGCTGCCGCAGCTGGTGCGCGGCGCGGAGCGTGCCGCCGCCGACGAGCGGGCGCGCGACCTGCTGACGACGCTTGGCCTCGGCCACCGCCTGACCCACCGCCCCAGCCAGCTGTCGGGCGGCGAGCAGCAGCGCGTCGCCGTCGCTCGTGCGCTCGCCAATCGGCCGGCGCTGGTGCTGGCCGACGAGCCGACCGGCAACCTCGACGAGCACACGGCCGACATCGTTTTCGCCGAGTTCCTGCGGCTGGTCCGCGGCGAGGGAACGGCCGCCCTGGTCGCCACCCACAACGAGCGGCTGGCGGCGCGGATGGACCGGGTGCTGCGGCTGCATGAGGGGAGGCTGGCGTGATCGGACTGATGGCGATGGCGCTGGCGGTGGCCGGCCCGCTGGAGAAATGCGAGCTGCCGTCGGGTTGGGAGGAGGTCGACAAGCGCCGGACCGCCTATGTCGTGTTCGGCGAGGTTCACGGCACCGCCGAGGCCCCGGCACTGGTCGGCGATGTCGCCTGTGGTCTCGCCTTCCGCGGCGATCGGCTGCTCGTCGCGATCGAGCAGCAGGCGAGCGACGACGCGGCGTTGCAGGCGGCCTGGGCGCTTCCCGACGAGCGGTTCGCCGCCGCCCTGGTGCGCACAGGCTGGGCAGGGCGCAAGGACGGTGTCGCCAGCCGGGCGATGTTCGAGCTGCTGGTGCGGCTTCATCGCCTGCGGACCGGCGGCCGGCCGATTGACGTCGTCGCGTTCAACGGTGCGCGCGATCCGGCGCAGGCGGCGCGGTTTGCGGCCCTGCCGGGACAGGGGCCGCACGAGGCCGAGCAGGCGGAGAATATCCGCCTGGCCGATAGCGGCCGCCATGATGATGTGCTGGTGCTGACCGGCAATCTCCACGCTCGCAAGCAGCCGGTGACGCGCGGCGGCGTGACGTTCGAGCCGATGGCGATGCGATTGGCAGCGGCCGGCGCGGTGACCACGCTGAACATGGCCGATGCGGGCGGCACCATGTGGAACTGCCTGATGAAGCCCGGTGTCGAGGTTCCGGCAGGGCAGGGCATCCCCAAAGACGCCATCGAATGCGGCGCTCATCCGACGCGCGGGTCGGCCGATCTGAGCCGTCCGGCCTATATCGGGCTAGGTGCCGCGCCTGGCGAGAATCGTGATCCGGCCTTTGACGGCTTCTTATGGGTCGGGCGGACGACCGCATCGCCGCCCGCCGTAACGACACCGCCAGGCCGGTGAGCTGGCGCGCCGTCCCGACGCTGGCGGGCTGTCACGTCACGCTGCGACCGCTGGTGTCCGACGACAAGGCCGCGCTGGTCGCAGCGGCGTCGGCGGACGGGCTGTGGAACCTGTTCTACGCCAGCGTCGCGCAGATGAAGGATGCCGAAGCCTTCATGGCGCGCGCCTTTGCCGATCAGGAAGCGGGGCGGGCCCTGGTGTTCGCCGTCCTCGACGCGAACGGCGAGGTTTGCGGCACCACCAAGTTCATGCGGATGAACGAGGCGCATCGCCGGCTGGAGATCGGCGGCACCTTCTACGCGACCCGTGTCCAGCGCAGCGGCGTCAACACCGAGGCGAAGCTGCTGCTGCTCACCCATGCCTTCGAGACGCTCGGCTGCCAATGCGTACAACTGCGCACCGACAGACTTAATCGCCGCTCGCAGGCAGCGATCGAGCGGCTCGGCGCGACCCGCGACGGGGTGCTGCGCGGGCACCAGATCGTCGACGGGCGATTGCGCGACTCGGTGGTCTATTCGATCCTCGACCGCGAATGGCCGGGGGTGCGCCAGAACCTCACATATCTGCTCGCGAGGCACGCATGACGATCACCGATCTTACCGTCCGCACCGCCGATGGCGCGACCACCGGCCTCGGCCAATGGCGTGGTCAGGTGCTGCTGATCGTCAATACCGCGTCGAAATGCGGCTTCACCCCGCAATATGACGGGCTGGAGGCACTCCACCGCCGCTTTGGCAGCCGCGGCTTCGAGGTGCTCGGCTTCCCCTGCAACCAGTTCGGCGCGCAGGAGCCGGGCGACGCCGCCGAGATCGCCAGCTTCTGTTCGCTGACCTACGACGTCACCTTTCCGGTGTTCGCCAAGATCGACGTCAACGGCGCGGCCGCCGATCCCCTGTTCGAGCGGCTGAAGGCCGAAGCGCCGGGGCTGCTCGGCAGCAAGGCGATCAAATGGAACTTCACCAAGTTCCTGGTCGATCGCGCCGGCAAGGCGGTCGGCCGCTATGCACCGACCACCAAGCCGGAAGCGATCGCGGCGGACATCGAGGCGTTGCTCTAGCCCAAGCTGCACTTGCGCGCGGCATCAGCATAACCGCTTGCCCCATCGCGGGCCGCGGACCTAGAGGACGGCAACGATACCCGTCAGGATAGTTCATGGCCTCCGCCGTCCACGAGATCACGCCCGCCGAGGCGTCGGCGCACCCCAACCCGGAGTCGATCGTCGTCCGCTTCGCCGGCGACAGCGGCGACGGGATGCAGCTGACCGGCGGCCAGTTCACCCTGTCAACTGCGCTGGCCGGCAACGACCTGGCGACCTTCCCCGACTTTCCGGCCGAGATCCGCGCGCCGCAAGGGACGCTGTTCGGGGTCAGCGCGTTCCAGATCAACTTCGGCTCGACCGAGGTCGAGACCGCCGGCGACCAGCCCGACGTGCTGATCGCGATGAACCCCGCCGGGCTGAAAGTGAACGTCGACGCGCTGAAGCCCGGCGGCCTCATCATCGCCGATGAGGGCGAGTTCGGCCAGCGCAACCTCGACAAGGCGAAATACGCCGCCAACCCGCTGACCGACGGCAGCCTCGCCAAGTGGCAATTGCTGTCGTTCAACATATCGCAGCTTACCCTCGACGCGGTCAAGCCGTTCGGCCTCGGCAACAAGGAGGCGCTGCGCTGCAAGAACATGTGGACGCTGGGGCTGGCGCTCTGGATGTTCGATCGCGACCGCCAGCCGATCGTCGACTGGCTCAAGGCCAAGTTCGCCAAGACACCGACACTGGCCGAGGCCAACATCGCCGCGCTCAACGCCGGCCATGCCTATGGCGAGACGGCGGAGCTGGCCGGGCCGCTCAAGCAGCATCACGTCGCCGCGGCACCGGTCGAGGCGGGGCTGTACCGCACCGTCACCGGCGCGGAGGCGATCAGCCTTGGCCTCGTCGCCGGCACGCATCTGGCCGACCTGCCGATGTTCTTCGGCGGCTATCCGATCACGCCAGCCTCGGCGATCCTCCACCATCTGTCGCGGCTGAAGGAATATGGCGTCACCACCTTCCAGGCGGAGGACGAGATCGCCGCGATCGCCAGCGCGATCGGGGCCAGCTATGCGGGGCAGCTGGGCGTCACCTCGTCGTCCGGCCCCGGCATCGCCCTGAAGGGGGAGGCGATCGGGCTGGCGATCATGACCGAGCTGCCGCTGGTGATCGTCAATTCGCAGCGCGGCGGACCCTCGACCGGGCTGCCGACCAAGACCGAGCAGTCCGACCTGTATCAGGCGGTGTATGGCCGTAACGGCGACGCACCGATGCCGGTGCTGGCGGCGCGTTCGGCCAGCGATTGCTTCGAGGTGGCGATCGAGGCGGTGCGGATCGCAACGCAATATATGACGCCGGTAATGCTGCTGACCGACGGCTATATCGCCAATGCTGCCGAGCCGTGGAAAGTGCCCGATGTCAGTGGCTTGCAGCCGTTTCCTGTGCGTCACTTGGAGGAAGTGCCGGAAGGCGGCTTTCAGCCCTATGCACGTGACGAGAAGCTGGCGCGGCCCTGGGTCAAGCCGGGGACGCCGGGGCTGCTCCACCGCATCGGCGGCATCGAGAAGGCGCAGGGGACCGGCAACATCGACTATTCACCGTCCAACCATCAGGCGATGACCGAGTTTCGCCGCGACAAGGTGGCCGGGATCGCAGTGCCCGACCAGCAGGTCGAGTTGGGCGAGACCAGCGGCACGCTCGCGGTGGTTGGCTGGGGCTCGACCTTCGGCCCGATTCATCAAGCGGTGCGACGGGCGAGGAAGCGCGGCGCGGACGTCCACCACATCCACATCCGCCACATCTGGCCGATGCCGGCGAACCTGGGCGCGTTGTTAAGGGGTTACGAGCACATACTCGTACCGGAAATGAACACCGGCCAGCTCAAGACGGTGCTGCGTGACCAGTTTCTCGTCGATGCCAAGCCGCTGAACAAGGTGTCGGGCCAGCCGTTCCGGATCAGCGAGATCGAGGCCGCGATCGCAGACTATTGCGGCACCGGCGGCGAGACGCTGGTCGAGGCCGACCGTACCGAGCTGCCCTCGATCGAGGCGGTGAACCCGTGATGGTCGCGCGCGCGTTCGCGATTAGGTGTGACTTTTGTGACTTTAGCCTGCGGGCAGGACCACGACCATGAACGACATGACCCCGATCGTCCCCTTCGTCAGCAAGCCTAAGGATTGGGAGACCGACCAGGAGGTGCGCTGGTGCCCCGGCTGCGGCGACTATGCGATCCTGAAGGCGGTGCAGCGGACCATGCCGGAACTCGGCGCGCGGCCGGAGAACACGGTGTTCGTGTCCGGCATCGGCTGTTCGTCGCGCTTTCCCTATTACATGGAGACCTATGGCTTCCACACCATCCACGGCCGGGCGCCGGCGGTGGCAACGGGGGTGAAGCTCGCCAATCCCGAGCTCGACGTGTGGATCATCACCGGTGACGGTGACGCGCTGAGCATCGGCGGCAACCACACCATGCACTTGCTCAGGCGCAACCTGAACTGCCAGTTTCTCCTGTTCAACAACGAGATCTACGGCCTGACCAAGGGGCAATATTCGCCCACTTCGCGGGTCGGCACGCGCAGTCCGTCGACGCCGCTCGGCTCGGTCGACCGCCCAGCCAACCCCTGCGCCTTCGCGCTCGGCAGCGGCGCGCGCTTCGTGGCGCGGGCGATCGACGTCAACAAGAACCTCGTGGGCGTGCTCAAGGCCGCCTACGCGCATCAGGGTGCGGCGTTCGTCGAAATCTTCCAGAACTGCATCGTCTATAATGACGACGTGTTCGCGCCCTTCACCGACAAGAAGGCGGGGGCTGACGCCAACCAATTGTGGGTCGAGCATGGCAAGCCGCTGGTCTTCGCCGGCGGCACCAAGGGGCTGGCGCTCGATGCGACGACGCTGACGCTGAAGGTGGTGGACGTGGCGGATGACGACGTGTCGGGACTGGTGGTTCATGACGTCACCAATCGCGGACTGGCGCATATGCTGGTCGAGATGCCGTTCGGCGCTTTTCCGATGGCGCTGGGCATCCTCTACGACGACCCCGCCCCTACCTTCGACAGCGCGGTGATCGAACAGAACGCTCGTGCCAGCGTGGGCAAGAAGCCCGACCTGCAGAAGCTGGTGAGCCAGGGCCAGACCTGGATGGTCGACAAGCAACCCCACGCGCTTTGAGGGATTGAGACGGGATGCCTGATCCCGTCCTCCTGTGGCTGCGCCGCGACCTGCGGCTCCACGACCAGCCGGCGCTGATCGCCGCCGCCGCCGAGGGCGCGGTGATCCCGGTCTATGTCCTCGACGACGAGGGGCCGGGCGAGTGGCGGATTGGCGGCGCGCAGCGCTGGTGGCTGCACCATAGCCTGACCGCGCTCGGCAAGGCGCTGGCGGACAAGGGCAGCCGCTTGATCCTGCGCCGTGGCCCGGCTGCCAAGGTGCTCCGCGACCTCCTCGCGGAGACGGGCGCGAGTCGCGTCCACGCGCTGCGCCACTATGAGCCATGGTGGCGCGCCGCCGAGGCGGAGCTGGGCGACGCACTGTGCCTCCATGACGGCAATCAGCTCGCCCGGATTGAGAAGGTGACGACCGGCTCCGGTGCGCCGTTCCGCGTCTATTCCTCGTTCTGGAAGGCGTTGCAGGCGCACCTGCCCCCCGCCGATCCCGAGCCGGTGCCTCGCCACATCGCCGCGCCCGATCGCTGGCCGGCGAGCGACACGCTAACTGATTGGGGCCTGTTGCCAAAGCGCGACTGGTCCGACGCCTTCGCCGACAGCTGGACCACCGGCGAGGACGAGGCGCTCGTCAAGGCCAAGGCGTTCGCGCGCCGGGTCGACGCGTATGAGGCGCACCGTAACCTGCCGGCGGAGGAGGGCACCTCGCGCCTGTCGCCGCACCTCCACCATGGCGAGATCTCCGCGCGGGCGCTGTGGCATTCGGTCGACGGCCAGCCCGACGCGGAGAAGTTCCGCAAGGAGCTGGCGTGGCGCGACTTCACCTCGGGCGTGACGCTGGCGCTGCCCCGCTATGGCGACGACAATGGCCGCCCAGCCTATGACCGGCTGCGCTGGCGGACCGGCAAGGAGGCGGACGCCGACCGCAAGGCCTGGGAGCAGGGGCGCACCGGCTATCCCATCGTCGACGCCGGGATGCGCCAGCTGTGGACGACCGGCTGGATGCACAACCGGCTGCGGATGATCACCGCCAGCTTCCTCACCAAGCACCTCTTGATCGACTGGCGCGCGGGCGAGCGCTGGTTCTGGGACTGCCTGGTCGACGCGGACTACGGCAACAACAGCGTCAATTGGCAATGGGTGGCGGGCACCGGCGTCGATGCCAACATGTTCAGCCGGATCATGGCCCCCTTGTCGCAGTCGGAGAAGTTCGACGCTGGCGACTATATCCGCCGCTGGGTGCCCGAGCTGGCCGGGGTGCCGGACCCGGCGATCCACGATCCCGAGGAGGCAGGCTGTCGCCCGGCGGCCTACCCCGCCAAGATCGTCGGCCATCGCGAGGGGCGCGAGCGGGCGCTGGCGGCGGCGAAGGCGATGCGCTGACCGCTTTCCTACGCCGCGCCGGCGGTGCATGGGCCGCGGCGATGCCTTCTCCTTCCCCTCGCGCCGGCCCGATCGCGCGCCTGGTCGCCGCGCCGTTCCACCGCCTGCTGGAT
>NZ_CAHJXA010000051.1 GCF_903644135.1 Sphingomonas bacterium
GTCGAGGTGTTCACCACCCGCCCCGACACCATCTTCGGCGCGAGCTTCGTGGCGGTGGCGGCCGACCACCCGATCGCGCAGGCACTCGCCGCCGACCGGCCGGAGGTCGCCGCGTTTGTCGAGCGCTGCAAGCTTGGCGGCACCACCGCCGCCGAGATCGAGACGGGCGAGAAGCTGGGCTTCGACACCGGCCTGACCGCGCGGCACCCGCTCGATCCGGCGTGGGAGTTACCGGTCTACATCGCCAACTTCGTACTGATGGAATATGGCACCGGCGCGGTGTTCGGTGTGCCTGCGCACGACCAGCGCGACCTCGATTTCGCGCGCAAATACGACTTGCCGGTCACCCGCGTGGTGTCGGACGGCGCGGTCACCGACCCGGCGTTCGCCGGCGACGAGGCGTATACCGGCCCTGGCAGCATCGTGAACTCGCGCTTCCTCGACGGGCTGGACATCGCCGCCGCCAAGCGCATGGTGATCGAGCGCGCCGAGGCGGAGGGCTGGGGCAAGGGCTCGACCGTCTTCCGCCTGCGCGACTGGGGCGTCAGCCGCCAGCGTTACTGGGGCACGCCGATCCCCATCGTCCATTGCCCGTCGTGCGGCGTCGTGCCGGTACCGGCCGACCAGCTGCCGGTGGTGCTACCCGAGGACGTGGCGTTCGACATTCCCGGCAATCCGCTCGACCGTCATCCGACCTGGAAGCACGTCGCCTGCCCCGCCTGCGGTGAGCCGGCGCTGCGCGAGACCGACACGCTCGACACCTTTGCTGATTCGTCGTGGTATTTCATCCGCTTCGCCAGCCAGCCCGACTACCGGCCGTTCGATCGCGAGGTCGCGGAGCGCTGGCTGCCGGTCGGCCAGTATATCGGCGGGGTCGAACATGCGATCCTACACCTGCTCTATGCGCGCTTCTGGACGCGGGCGCTCAAGCATATCGGGATGCTTGACATCGCCGAGCCGTTCACCGGGCTGTTCACGCAAGGGATGGTGACGCACGCCACCTTCAAGGCCGCCGACGGCCGCTGGCTGACCCCCGATGAGGTGAAGGACGGCATCGAGATCGCCACCGGCCAGCCTGTGACGGTCGGCGGCGTGACGAAGATGTCGAAATCGAAGAAGAACACCGTCGATCCCGAGCCGATTGTCGACCAATATGGTGCCGATGCGGTACGCTGGTTCATGCTGTCCGACTCGCCGCCCGAGCGCGATCTGGAGTGGAGCGAGAACGGCATCGAAGGCGCGTGGCGCTTCGTCCAGCGGCTGTGGCGGCTGGTCGAGAGCGAGGGGACGGCCGCCGGAGCCGATGACCTGCCGCTGCGCAAGCTCGCTCACCGCACCGTCGCCGGCGTCGCCGCAGCGATCGAGGGGCTGCAGTTCAACAAGGCGGTGGCGCTGCTCTACACCCTCGCCAACGCGGTGGAGAAGGCGGCGGCGTCGTCCGACCGGCGTGATGCCGCTCGCACGCTGCTGCTCCTCGCCAGCCCGATGACGCCGCACCTTGCCGAGGAAGCCTGGGCGGCGCGCGGGGAGGCCGGCCTGATCGCCGACGCCGCCTGGCCGGCGGTTGACCCGGCGTTGCTGGTCGACGACGAAGTGACGATCGCCATCCAGGTCAACGGCAAGCTGCGCGACACGCTGACATTGCCCAAGGGCGCCGCGCGCGAGGCGCTGGAGGAGGCGGCGCTCGCGTCCGCCAACGTCGTGCGTATCCTCGACGGCAAGCCGCCGCGCAAGGTGATCGTCGTGCCCGACCGCCTGGTCAACCTCGTCGCATGAAGTGGGTCGCCCCCCTGCTGCTTGCCGGCATCGCTCTGGGCGGCTGCGGCCTACACCCGCTTTACGGCGGCGGTGGCAGCGGTGCCGTCGCCACCGCGCTCGACCGGATCGACGTCTCGCCGATCGAGGGCAAGGCCGGCTGGTTGATGGCCAATGCCCTGCGCGACCGGCTTGGCGCGGGCGGCAGTGGCGGCACATCGCTCTACCGCCTCGACGTCAAGCTCGACGACCAGATCGCCGGGCTCGGTATTCGCCCCGACAACAGCGTCAGCCGCGAACGGCGCACCTTGCGCGCCCGTTTCCAGCTGGTCGATGCGGCCAGCGGCAACGTCGTCCTCGACGCGACCGCTGGTTCCGATGTCGGCATCGATGTGGTCAGCTCCGAATACGCCACGATCGCTGCCGAGAACACCGCCACGGAGCGACTGTCGGCGATCGTCGCCGATCAGATCGTCGCTCGCGTCGCCCTGTACGCACGCCGATCCGCTAAGCCGAAATGAGGGTCGACGCGGCCCGCTTGCGGCCGCTGATCGCCGCGCCGCCCGACGACATCCGCCTCTATCTGCTGTTCGGCCCCGACGAAGCGGGCGCACAGGCGGTAGCGCGGCAGCTCGGTCTTGCTTTTGGCCACGGAGCGGAGCGGATCGATCTCGATGGATCGACGCTGCGCAAGGACCCTGCCAGGCTTGCCGATGAAGCCGCGTCGCTGTCGCTGTTCGGTGATCGGCGCTACATCCGCGTCGTCGCGGCCGGCGAGGAGTCGCTGGAGGCGGTCGCCGCCCTGCTCCGGGCCGATCGCGCGGGCAATCCGGTGGTCGCGCTCGCACCGGGGCTGCGGGCCACCGCCAAGCTCGCCAAGCTCGCGCTCGAATCGCCGCTCGCCTATGCCTGCGCCTTTTACGAGCCGAGCGCGGCGGAAGCGGAGAAGATCGCGCATACCCTTGCCGTCGATCTCGGCCTCCAACCCGAGCCGGGGATCGCCCGCCAGGTCGCCGAGGCGAGTGGTGGCGATCGAGCGGTGATCGCGCAGGAGCTGGAGAAGATCGCGTTGTACCTCGATGCCGGCCCCGAGCGGCCGCGACCGCTCGCCCATGCGACGCTGGAGGCGATCGGCGCGGACCTGGGCGAGACGGCGCAGACTGCCCTAATCGCGGCGATCGTCGATGGCGAGCCGGCCGCCCTGGGAACGGCGCTCGACCGCATCGGCGGGGATGGTGCGTCGCCGATCCCGTGGCTGCGGGTACTGGCTCGGCGGCTGCTCGCGCTGGCGGACATGCGGGCGGCGATCGACGGCGGCGAGCCGCCCGCCGCGGTGATGAAGCGGCACCGGGTGTTCTTTCGTGAGGAGGCGGCAACGCTGGCGGCACTGCGTCGCTGGACGCCGGCGATGCTGGCGCGGGCGGTCGCTCAGGTCCGAGGGGCGGAGCGCGGAGTCATGGCGAGTGCGAATGCCGGTCCGGTCCTGGCCGAGGCGGCGGCGCTGACGATCGCTCGCGGCATCGCCTCGCGCCGCTAGAGCGCCTCGCCGGACAGGCGCTGGCAGACCATGTCGAGCTGGTCGAGCGTCGCATAGCCGAGCGTCAGCGTGCCGCCCTTGTCGCCATGCGCGATCCGCACCTGCAACCCGAGCAGGTCGGCGAGTTGAAGCTCCAGCGCCGCGATATCGGGATCGCGCCCCTGCCCTTCGCGCCGCTCGGCCGCCGCACCGCGCGCTGCCTTGCCGTCGCGCACCAGCTTCTCGGTATCGCGCACCGACAGGCCGCGGGACACCACTTCCTGCGCCAGCGCCTCGACCTCGCGGCCGCCGAGCAGCGCGCGGGCATGACCCATGCTCAGCGAGCCGTCGACCACCTGCGCCTGCACAGCGTCGGGCAGGTCGAGCAGCCGCAGCAGGTTGGCGATGTGACTGCGCGACTTGTGGACAATCTGAGCGAGCGCGTCTTGGGTATGGCCGAACTCCGCCGCCAGCCGGCGGTACGCCAGCGCTTCCTCGATCGCGTTCAGGTCCTGGCGCTGGATGTTCTCGACCAGCGCGATCTCCAGCGTCTCGGCATCGCTCAGCTCGCGAACGATCACCGGAACTTCGTGCAGCCGCGCTCGCTGTGCCGCCCGCCAGCGGCGCTCGCCGGCGACGATCTGAAAGCCATGGCCGTGCGGCCGCACGACGATCGGCTGAACCAGACCGCGCGCAGTGATCGAGGCGGCGAGCTCATCCAGCAGCGCGCTGTCGAAATGCCGGCGCGGCTGATCGGGGTGCGGCACAAGCGAATCGACCGGCAGCATCCGAAGGCCGGCCGGCGGCTGCTTGCCCGGCGTGACTATCGCCTCCTGAGCGATGTCGCCGAGCAACGCCCCTAGGCCGCGGCCGAGTCCCGCGCGGCGTCGCGTATCGGTCATGCTGCCCTCGCCAGCGCCGGCAATCGTCCGATCAGCTCGCGAGCGAGCGCGATATAGGCCTCCGATCCGCTGCAGCGATGATCGTAGATCAACGCGGGCAGCCCATGGCTGGGTGCCTCGGACAGTCGGACGTTGCGCGGGATCACGGTCTCGAACACCACCTTGCCCAACACCGCGCGAACATCGGCCGCGACTTGGTCCGTGAGCCGGTTGCGGCGATCGTACATGGTCAGCGCAACGCCAAGGATCGACAGTCCTGGGTTGAAGCGGGCGCGGATGCGCTCGACCGTATTGAGGAGCTGCGACAGGCCTTCGAGCGCGAAGAACTCGCATTGTAAAGGCACCAGCAATGCATCGGCCGCAACCATCGCGTTGATCGTCAGCAATCCAAGCGACGGCGGGCAGTCGATCAGGACAATATCCCAGGACCGCGTCGACTGGCTCAGTGCCTGATCGAGGCGATGCGTGCGTGCGTCGAGATTGACGAGCTCGATCTCCGCGCCTGACAAATCAACCGTGGCGGGCACGATATCAAGCCGCGGCACCTTGGTCGCCACAACCGCGGCGTCGAGCGGCTTGTCATCAACAAGGACGTGATAGGTTGACCAGGTGCGTTGAGACTGACCGATGCCCAGGCCGGTAGAGGCATTGCCTTGTGGGTCCAGATCGATCAGCAACACGCTCGATCCGGTCGCGGCGAGCGCCGTGGCCACATTGATGGCGCTGGTCGTTTTGCCAACCCCGCCCTTCTGGTTTGCTACGGCTATGCACGTCACCGGGGCATCACCGCTTGGGCAAGGACGATGGCCGCCCGTGGGTTGGACATGCTCTGTTTCACGTGGAACACTCCATTCCACTGTGATGCTGCTTCTCGGACGTCAGCTTCATGCTCCTCACCCCTCAGCAGCAGCCACCGAGTCGATGGAGTAGAGCAATGTGCCGCGCTGGCAAAAAGCTTTTCGATTGGTGCCACCGCACGGGCAGATATGGTGGTCGCGTTGCAAGCCACTTGCTCGACCTTCCGTTGCTCGACCTTGACGCCCGGCAGGCCAAGCTGCTCAGCCGCGAACATGAGGAACTCGGCTCGCCGCCGTCGTGGTTCGGCCAGGGTCATCGGACGCATGGATACTGCAGCGATTGCCAGACCCGGAAACCCGCCGCCTGTACCGATGTCGAGCCACTGCTCTGTAGCGTCAGCCAATGCAAGCAACTGCACGGAATCTAGGATGTGTCGTGACCAGATTAAGCCGATCGTAGACCGCGCAATTAAATTCTGAAGATCGTTCTCGGCTATAACCAGCTTGGCAAAGTGTTCGAGCCGGCTCATGGCACTATCGCCAACCAGATGAAGGACTTGGCCTCGCGCATCCTCTTCCGTCAAGCTGCTCGCCGTTTGGTATGGAGCAGGATCGCGGACAAGGCTGCAGGTGTGACGCCGCGGATGCGGCTGGCAGCGGCCAGCGATGTCGGACGGCTCGCGGTCAGCCGCTCGACCATCTCGGAAGACAAGCCAGGGATCGTTGCAAAGGTAAGATCGACCGGCAGAGGCTGCGCCTCCTGCCGCCGTAGCTGCTCGATCTCCTTCGCTTGCCGCGCCACATAGGGATGGTAGTGCCGGTCGGTGAGAACTTCCGCAACGATGTCGGCTGGCCCCACACCCGCCAACCGCGCTTCATCGCTCGTTGCTGGTAGAGGATCGATCTGGTCGAGCGCATGACGAGCCGCCGCACGTTGCTCGTCACGACGCACAACGTGCCGCTGCCGTTCAGGGCTCAGGCACTGGGCAGCGAACGCAATGGCCGTCAGCCGCTGTTCGGCGTTGTCGGCGCGCAACGACAAGCGATACTCCGCCCGTGCCGTCAGCATCCGATAGGGCTCGGTCACGCCCTGTAGCACCAGGTCATCAATCATCACTCCGATATAGCTCGACGCTCGGTCAAGCAGCAACGGCGGGCGATCCAGCGCCTTTGCGGCAGCGTTGACGCCCGCCACCAGCCCTTGCCCGGCAGCTTCCTCATACCCGGTCGTGCCATTAATCTGTCCAGCGCAATACAGGCCCTCGATGGCTCGCGACTGCAACGTCGCGTCCAGGCCAAGCGGATCGAGATAGTCATACTCGACCGCGTAGCCGGGCACGATCATTCTGGCTTGTTCCAGACCCGGTATCGTCGCGACGATCTCCGCCTGCACATCGGTAGGAAGCGATGTGGATATACCATTTGGATAGACGGTGGCGTCGGCGAGACCCTCCGGCTCCAGGAAAATCTGGTGTCCATCCCGATCGCCGAAACGAGCGACCTTGTCCTCGATCGAAGGGCAATAACGCGGTCCAGCACCCTCGATTACGCCAGCGAACAATGGCGAACGGTGGAGTGCGGCGCGAATGACGTCATGGGTGCGCTTAGTGGTTCGAGTGATCGCGCAGTCTAGCTGAGGAAGGGCGCGGCCTTGTGTAGCCGATGACATCGTCCAATGCGCGACATCGCTTGCTTGAGGGTCTAGCCGTCCCCAATCGATCGTACGTCCATCAAGCCGAGGCGGTGTTCCCGTCTTGAGCCGTCCGATCGGCAAGCCAAGCGCCCGCAACTGCCGACCGAGCGGCAGCGACGGCCGTTCGCCCAGCCTGCCGCCGTCACTCCGTTCGTCGCCGCGAAAGATGCGCCCGCCCAGGAACGTGCCACTCGCCAAAACAACGGTGCGGGTGTCGATGACGCTGCCATCATCCAGCAGAACGCTGGTGACCCGCCCGCCAGAGAGCAGCAGTTCGATGGCCTCACCCTGAACGATGGCGACATTCTGTTTGCGGAGTAGCCGCTGGACCTCGCGCGCGTAAAGCGACCGGTCTGCCTGGACCCGTGGGCCGTGGACCGCCGATCCCTTGCTGGCGTTGAGCATACGGTAATGGATCGCGGCAGCGTCGGCGGCGCGGGCCATCACGCCGTCCAAAGCGTCGATCTCGCGAACGATATGGCCCTTGCCGACCCCCCCGATCGAGGGGTTGCATGACATTGCGCCGATGCGATCAGGGTCGTTGGTGACTAGCGCAACAGTTCCGCCGCATCGCGCCACAGCCGCCGCTGCTTCGACCCCCGCATGGCCGCCGCCAATTACAACAACATCGTACACGCTGGTTGGTTATTCCGCGGCACGGTCAGCGTCAAAGATGTTTCACGTGGAACGCTATTTGCCGATGCAGAAGCGTGAAAACAAGACGTCGAGCATGTCTTCGGTGGCGTTCATCCCAAGAGCTTCGGCCAGATGCTGGCGAGCGGAGCGCAACTGCTCCGCCTGGATCAGGATATCGTCGCCACGCTCTTCGATCGCTGCTACGGCTGAGCGGCAAGCGATCCACTCGCGGCGGTGTAGCGGCACATCGCTCGCCTGAACGATGCCGGCAGTCCTCTTCGCAATCAGGTTCCACAGTCGCTCGATACTGGCGGGATCGGCGACGCTGATGGCCAATGCGGCCGCTGGTGGGAGTGACAATCGCTCCGGTAAGTCCGCCTTGGCGTGGATGCGGACATGCTGGTCTCCTTCGGGAAGATCGTCGCCCAGCCACAACACCAAGTCGGCAATGCCCATGGAATGATGTGTCAGCGCCATACCGGCCATCTCGATCGGATCGTCGGTCGAGGCTCGCAAACCCGCGGTGTCGATCAGGACGTAGCCGACGCCGTCACGCCGTACCGGCACTTCGATCCGGTCGCGCGTGGTGCCGGCGATCGGCGACACGATGGCGGCGTCACGACCGCCGAGCAGATTGATGAGGGTCGACTTGCCGGCATTAGGCGGTCCGGCGATGACGACCCGCACGCCATCGCGCCAGCGCTCGACCGGCGGTGCCGACAGGACTTCGGTCATTTCGTCCAACAAGGCCTGCCGATCGACGGCGATGTCGGCGAGCAGGGTCGCTTCGGCCTCGACATCGCCTTCCTCGGCATGGTCGATCGACGCCTCGACGCGCGCGGACAGGTCGGTAAATCGCGCCATCCAGTCGCGGATGACGCGGCTCACCCGGCCCTCGGCGGCGGCGAGGGCGGCGCGGCGCTGCTGTTCGGTTTCGGCTTCCAGCAGATCGGCGAGCCCTGCCGCTTCGGTCAGGTCGATGCGGCCGTTGAGCAAGGCGCGGCGGGTGAACTCGCCGGGCTCGGCGCGGCGGAGCGACGGCGTGGCGAATAGCGCCTGCTCGACGGCCTCGACGACGGCACGGCCGCCATGGCAGTGCAGCTCGACCAGATCCTCGCCCGTGGCACTCGCCGGACCGGAAAACACCAGCACCAGCGCGCGGTCGAGAAGATCGCCATCAACCGCGCGCAACGATCGCAGCGAAGCCTGACGCGCCGGCGGCAGCGGCCCGGCCAGCGCTGCGGCCGCCGCCATGGCCTGTGGCCCGCTGATCCTGATGACCGCAATGGCAGCGGGCGGGCGACCGCTCGACAGTGCCGCGATCGTGTCGGTGTCGTTCAGCTTGGCGGGTCCTTGCGCGTGCCCGCCTCGAACAGGCTGCGCCAGAGGCCGAGGCCCGATTCACCCATCGGTCCCCAGTTGCGGATCAGCGCCTCGATCGCCTCGGGCTTTATGCCACCCTCGGCCATGTCGGCCAGCTTGGCGACATAGCGTTCCTGAACCGGGGCGAGATCGGGCAGCCCCATGAAGCGCCGCGCCTCCTCGGGCGTGCAATCGATCTCGACGTTCACCTTCATCGCACAACTCCTTCGATGCCGTGTACGCCTTGGCGGCATCGCACCGCAACGGGCGATCTGGCCAAGGACGGTCGGCTCCGTTCAGTGAAAATCGCGCGACGGCGGCATGATCCGCACGTCACGAGGGTGGGTCGGGCGCGGCGGGCGGGGCGCATCACCCTGGCGCGGATCGCGGCTGCGGGTCGGGACGGGGCGCAAGACGATGTCGACCGGCATCAGCGGCGGTTCCAGCACATGGGTCGACGATAGCCGCGCCAGCTCGTTGGAGCGATCGTGCGCGCGGCTGGCCATCAGGTGGACGACGCCCTCCTCGCTGCGCTGGATCACGCCTTCCAGCACCAGCAGCCGCGCCGCCATCACTGCGCGGCGGTTCGCCTCGAAGTCGCGCGCCCATATCAGCGCGTTGGTGATGCCGGTCTCGTCCTCCAGGGTGACGAAGATCGCGTTGCCCTTGCCCGGCCGCTGGCGGACCAGCACCACCCCGGCGACGACGGCACGGCGGCCATCCCTGGCCTGTCGCGCCTCGGCACTCGACATCATGCCTTCGGCGGCGAAGATCGGGCGCAGGAACGTCATCGGATGATCCTTCAGGCTCAGCCGCGTGGTCTGATAATCGGCGGCGACCTCCTCGCTGGCGGGCATCGGCGGCAGCGCGGCGTCGGGCTCCTCCCCCAGTTCGGGCGAGGCGGCGGCGGCGAACAGCGCGAGCTGCCGCGGCGGTGTGCGGCGTACCGCCCACACCGCGTCGCGGCGGCCAAGGTCGAGCGAGCCCCAGGCGTCGGCATCGGCGAGCAGCCGCAACGCGCGCGGCGGCAAGCCGGCACGAGCGGCGAGTTCCTCGATCGCGGCGAACGGGTGCGCGCGTGCCGCCACCAGATCCGTCGCCCAGTCCTCGCGGAAACCGTCGATCTGGCGAAATCCCAGCCGGATCGCGAGGCTGTCGTCGTCGCACCGCTCCAGGGCGTTGTCCCAGATGCTGGCGTTGACGTCGACCGGCCGCACGACGACGTCATGCTCGCGTGCGTCCTGCACCAATTGTGCCGGCGCGTAGAACCCCATCGGCTGCGAGTTGAGGATGGCGCAGCCGAACACCGCCGGGTGGAAGCATTTGAGCCATGACGACACATAGACCAGCCGCGCGAAGCTGAGCGCGTGGCTTTCGGGGAAGCCATAGCTGCCGAACCCCTCGATCTGCTTGTAGCAGCGCTCGGCGAAGTCGGCCGGGTAGCCGCGGCGGACCATGCCGTCGACGAGCTTGGCCTGGAAATCCTCCATGCCGCCGACATGGCGAAAGGTCGCCATCGCCCGGCGCAGCTGGTTGGCCTCGTCGCCGGTGAAGCCCGCCGCGACGATGGCGAGCTTCATCGCCTGTTCTTGGAACAGCGGCACGCCATAGGTGTCGGACAGCAGTTGCTGCAGCTCGTCGGCGGGGCCGTGCCGCGGGTGCGGCGAGGGATAGTCGACCGCCTCCTTGCCGGCGCGCCGCCTGAGATAGGGATGGACCATGTCGCCCTGGATCGGCCCGGGCCGCACGATCGCGACCTGCACCACCAGATCGTACAGCCGCTTGGGCCGCAGCCTGGGCAGCATGTTGATCTGGGCGCGGCTCTCGACCTGGAAGACGCCGATGCTGTCGCCCTTGCACAGCATGTCGTACACCGCCGGATGCTCGTCGACGGCGACGTTGTTAAGCTCCGGCCGGCCCAGCCCCGCGCCTTCCATCAAATCGAACGCCTTGCGGATGCAGGTGAGCATCCCGAGCGCGAGGATGTCGACCTTCATCAGTCCCAGACAGTCGAGATCGTCCTTGTCCCATTCGATGAAGCTGCGGTCCGCCATGCCGCCATTGTGGATCGGCACCGTCTCGTCGAGCCGCCCTTCGGTAAGGACATAGCCGCCGACATGCTGCGACAGGTGGCGCGGGAACTTGAGCAGGCGCGCGACCAGGTCCTGTAGCCGCGCCATCTCGGGATTGGCGACGTCGAACCCCGCCTGCTCGAAGCGCCGCTCCTCGAACCGGTCGGAGAAGCTGCCCCAGACGGTGCTGGTCAGCCGCTGGGTGACATCCTCGGTGAGGCCGAGCACGCGGCCGACCTCGCGCACCGCTGAGCGCGGCCGATAATGGATCACCGTCGCCGCGATCGCCGCACGATGGCGGCCGTAGCGGCGGTAGATATACTGCATCACCTCCTCGCGCCGCTCATGCTCGAAATCGATGTCGATGTCGGGCGGCTCGTTGCGCTCCGCCGACAGGAAGCGGGAGAACAGGAGGTTGTGGCGCATCGGATCGACCGAGGTGACGCCCAGCAGAAAGCAGACCACCGAATTGGCCGCCGAGCCGCGCCCCTGGCACAGGATCGGCGGCTCGCAGGTGCGAGCGAAGCGGACGATATCGTGGACGGTGAGGAAGTAATTGGCGTATTGCCACTCGCCGATCAGTCGAAGCTCCTCCTTGAGGAGCCCCACCACCTTGCCGGGCACCTGATAGTCATAGCGGTCGAACGCGTGCTGCCAGACGAGATGTTCGAGCCAGCTCTGCGCTTCCCAGCCCGGCGGCACCGGCTCGTGCGGATATTGGTAGCGTAGCTGGTCGAGGGTGAAGCCGATGCGCCCGGCAACCTCCATTGCGGCGGCGATCGCCTGCGGCTGGTCGCGGAACAGCCGCGCCATCTCCTCCGCCGGCTTGAGGTGGCGCTCGCCATTGGCGGCGAGGCGGCGGCCGGCGCTGCCCAGCACCAAGCCCTCGCGGATGCAGGTGACGACATCGTGCAGGTCGCGATCGTCGGGCCAGGCATACAGCGCGTCGTTGGTGGCGAGGAGCGGCACCCCGGCGGCGGCGGCGGTGCGG
>NZ_CAHJXA010000052.1 GCF_903644135.1 Sphingomonas bacterium
GTGTAGCTCAGTGGTAGAGCACTGTGTTGACATCGCAGGGGTCGCAAGTTCAATCCTTGCCACGCCCACCATCAAAACTGGCGGTTATCCTGACATTTCGACCCTCCCCCTGCTGAGCGGCTGAGGGATTGGTTCGGCGCGCTTTCGGCGTAAAGCGCCTGGCGCGCGTTGCTCGATCTCGTCGAGCACCTCCTCAAGAGCACGGAAAACGGTAGCGAAGCGACCGATCGCGTAGACCTCGGTAGAACCGCTGGCGTCGTGACCGAGCCATCCTTCGAGGTCCCACTTAGCGACGCCCCGGTTGCGGACGATCGTCGCCAGGCTGTGTCGAAGCAGGTAGGGCTTCCACTCTCGGCCGCCGGGCAGATACGAATTAGGGCTGCGCGGGAACTAGGCCCCGCTCGCCAATATGCTCTGGGCGGGTTGGTTTGGCCCGTCCGACAACTCCGGTCTGCTGCAAGTGGCCATCGCCAGCTCAGCTCAGGGTCATCCTGTCGGTAGGCGCGAAGGACCTGAGCCCGGCCGCGTCGCCCGCGCATACATTCCTAACCCAGTCGGGATCGGTGAGCAGCGCGCGCCCGACCGCGATCAGATCGAACTCCTCGCGCTCCAGCCGATGGGGCCGGGTTGTCGAGCGAACTCGGCGTCGAACTCTCGCCCATGAACGCGCCGAGCATGTCGCCGGAAAGCCCGACCGAACCGACGCTGATGATCTTGGCACAGGTCAGCTTCTTAGCCCAGCCGGCGAAATTGAGGCCGTCCTCACCGTCGATGTCCGAGAACTCGGGCTCCCAGAACCGGCGTTGCGAGCAGTGCAGCACGTCGGCACCCGCCTCGACCAACGGCACCAGCCAACGCTCCGTTGTTCGGCGATTTAGGTATCTTCTCTATACCAGGCGTCAATCAAGCACTATGGGCTACCAGGTCACCCCGGAGGCACTATGCCCACCCCTGACCAGCCGCTTGACGCCAATTGCCCGCACCGGCTCCTCATCGACCAAGTCGCCGACAAATGGTCGATCCTGGTCCTCACCGCGCTAAAAAGGGGAAGCGTTGCGCTTCAACGCGCTGTTGATTATTCCGCATCGCTCCCGCGTATCGATATAGTTACATGTCCCGCGCGATCCGAACCGGACTGCCTGATCAAGGCGTGTGCCGCGCCGACAGTCCACCGTCGATATCGACCACCACGCCACTGGTGTAGGACGATCGAGGTGAGGCGAGGAAGAGGATCAGGCCGGCGACTTCCCGCACGCTGGCGGGGCGTCCCAGCGAAAAACTTGGCGATGCGCCGCCGCGCTCCCGAAGCAGGCGTTCGACCCTGTCCGTCGCGACCGGCCGTGGATTGACGCCCAACACGCGCACGCCCTTGTCCAGGCTGCATGCGCCCAATGCGCGCGTCAACGCGACCAGCGCCGCGTTGCCGGTGCTGCCGGCAATGTACGTCGGATCCAAATAGTTCGCGCTGGCACCGATGACGTTCACGATTACGCCATGACCTGCATCCTGCATCCTTGCCAGGAAGAGCCGGCAAAGGTCGATATAGCCGAACACCTTGAGGTCCCAGCCGGCCCGTCAGGCCTCCGGCGTCACATCGCCGATACTGCCGCCCGGTATCGCGCCTGCGTTGTTGACGAGGATATCGACCTTCCCGGCATCCATCATGCGCGAGCCGGCCGTGGCGTCCGTCAGATCGAGCGGCAAGGTATCCACCACGACCCCATGAGCGTCCGACAGCCGCCTAGCGATCGCCGTGAGTTTGTCTGGCGATCTGGCCACAAGCAGAAGATTACAACCTTCAAAGGCAAACGCTTCGGCAACGCCTTGCCCGATGCCCTGAGATGCCCCTGTAATGAGAACCCGCTTGCCGCGTAGTTCCAAGTCCATGGCCGTTCCCTACTCCGGGCAATTCCGTAATATCAGCTACTGTCATACATCAACGATCGGCTAATCTCGGTCGAAAGCTGATCTTGCCTGCTCGACCTGCGACAGGTTCTCGCTCGCCCAGACCCACACGCCGCAAAAAGTCACGCCTAGAGTGAACCCCAGCCTGGTCAAGCTGTACTCGACCTTTGGTGGCACGACCGCACAGACGCGGCGATCGACCAGCCCGTCGTGCTCCATCGCCCGCAGCGTCTGGGTCAGCACGCCCGTGACGACCCAGACGCTGCGACATGTTCTGTCCTGAATACTACACTCAGTGCGAATTATAGTTGCACCCGGTGCGGCTTTGCAAGGGGGCGGTGCCGTGCCACAACTGCGTTGATGAATGACGCGCCGGATCAGTCGGAAGGTCTGCGCGCGCGCAAGCGGCGCGACACCCTCGCCCGGATCGCAGAGACGGGCCTGAGGCTGTTCGTGGCGAACGGCTACGACGCCACGACGTTGGAGGAGATCGCGGCGGCGACGGGCATCTCGCGCCGGACGTTCTTCTATTACTTCAAGTCGAAGGAGGATGTCCTGCTCGCCTGGCAGGACGGAGGCTTCCTCCAGGTGCTGCGCCCGGCGATGGTGGACGAATCGCCAGGCCAGCCTCCTCTCCACGTCGCGCGCGCGTGCTTCCTCAAGCTCGCGTCGCGGTACGAGACTGAGGAGTCCATCGTCGTCGACCGCCTGCTGCGCTCGACGGAAGCGCTGCGCCTGCGCAAGGAGGCCATCTTCATTGACATGGAACGCGTGCTCTTGGCGGCCATGGTCGATCTGTGGCCGGAACCCGAGCGACGCGATGTGCTTCGGACGGCAGCGATGATGGCCATGGGTGTCCTGAGGCTCGCGCTCGACGACTGGCGGCAGGACGACGCGGCGAGTCAGCTGACGTTTTATCTCGATCGACAGTTCTCGCTGCTGAAAGACCCGCTCGGCTTGCAGTAAAGATCAGGGCGAGCTTCTCGGGTCCACTGCTCAAGCGGTCTGGCTCATGCCAGGCCGTATGCCGTCGCAGGAGGCATGGATTGTACGAATGTCTATAATTGAAAAGTACCTCCTTCGCGCTGAATGGGAGGAAGTGTGTTGTCGCCGTCGCTCAGACTATCAGTTAGCTCGTACTTACGTCGTGCCGCATGAGCGGCAATGGCGCTACTGGGCCGCCGGCTTACTCTGAATTCTTGGTCAAATCCGCGGTGATTAACTCCATTGCGGTGTCGATCTCTTTGCCAAGTGCGGTGACGATATCGGGTTTGACGCCGGTGCCTTCCCAGCCGGGCGAGCCGTCCGGCGCGAGCAGTAGCTTATTAGGGATCGACGCCGTTAGGCTGCCGCCAAGGTCGATCGAGTGCGCGGCGATGCCAGCTCCACCCGTTGTCTGGCCTATCACCGTCGCGCGCCCTGCACGCTGGAGGCCAAACGCGAAGCCCTCAGCAGCCGAGTAGGTATCCGCGCTGACGAGGATGTACACCCGCGCGTTCGGATAGCGCGGACCCGGCACATAGGGGTAGGTGGTGTCGAGAAGGTCGCGGTGGGGATCGCGAAACCGGGCGAGCACCAACGGCTGCGCCTCGTCAAGTGCGTAGAGGTAGGAGGCGATCAGATCGCCAATGATGCCCGTGCCGCCGTGATTGCCGCGCACGTCGACGATGATGTACTTCGCCCCTGCACCCAGCCGCATTGCGGCGACAACCTGCTCGCACGCGTCACGTGTAAGATTCCAGCCGCGGGACGAGGCGATGTAGAAGACCGGCTTGTCCGGCAGCGGCTGGGCGAGATCGATGGGGGACTGACGCTCGGGCGGCACCGCAGCGGCCGGCATGGTGCAATCGACGTAAAGGTGCAGATCGCGATGCACCGCCTGAAGATCGGACGTAAGCCGCTTCGCTAAACCGCAGCCAGATAGGGTGGCGTACCGATGAGCGCGCTCGTTGACGCGCAGTGAGGCGACGTAGCGAGTAGCCAGATCGGCGATCGGATATTCGCGGTCGAGCGCGGCCGCCAGTCGCTCGGCCGGTGCAGCAGTCTCTGCCGCGGATGGTAGCGCAGCAACCAGGAGGGCAGCGATCAGCATGGACGAACCTTAATGAAATCCTAACGCGCGAGCCAGCCCAGCATACCCAAACGCTCGGAATGCGAGACATAAGGCAGCCCGGCCGTACCAACTCTGCTACCCGGTTCGCTCCAGCGCTCCTGTCGGAAAGCTGTCGCGACGTGCGATGAATGAACGGCAGGTCGGAGAAGCGCAGAGGGGCAGGTGATTAACCGCGTATGGGTCTCGATTTCCGACAAGGTCACGAGACGCGTAAGGCACGCGACATTCCCGTTCGGAGATGCTTACCTGTTCGCCGCAATGGGGATTGGCGAGGCCGCGGCATCGGCACTAGGAGCGTCTGATGTTCCAAATCGGCAAGATGCGCATTCAGAAGCTCTTCGAGATGGACCTGAACGGCATGACGTTCGAGCAGCTCCTGCCGGACCTCGATCTCGCCGAACTGGAGGCCCATCCCGATTGGATCCCGGCGGGAACCGCAGATGAGGACGGCCACGCCCTGCTGAGCATCCACAGCTGGCTGGTGCACCACGACGGCAAGACGATCCTTGTCGACACCGGTGCCGGCAACGACAAGGCCAGGCCCGACCAACCGATCCTCGACCATCTCAACAATCCGTTCCTGGAGCGACTGCGTCAGGTGGGGATCAGCCCCGAGCAGGTCGACGTCATCCTCCACACCCACATCCATTCCGACCATGTCGGCTGGGACACGCGCCTGGAGGGTGACCGCTGGGTGCCGACCTGGTAGCGTCCGCGGTGATGGTGTAATTTCCCGGTGTAGATGACGGTGCATGCCGGGGTGGGGCCGAGGCCCCACCCCGGTGGCGGCGTCTCGGTGGTCACCGGGCTCATCGGATAAGGTGGAAGTGTCCAGCTTCACCCCAACCGAGGAGTTGATCCCGATGACCGACGACAGATTACCGCTTGCCGAGCTGATGGCGAAGACCGGCGACGGCGACTTCCTGCGCAGCGTTGCCGAGAGCGTGCTGCAGATCATCATGGAGGCCGATGTCGATGGCCTGATCGGCGCCGGCCGTCACGAGCGCTCCAGCGACCGCAGCACGTGGCGCAACGGCTACCGCGACCGCAGCCTGGATACCCGGCTCGGCACGCTCAACCTGAAGATCCCCAAGCTCAGGACCGGCGCCTACTTCCCCGGCTTCCTGGAGCCACGGAAGACCGCGGAAAAGGCGCTGGTGTCGGTGATCCAGGAAGCGTGGATCGCCGGCGTGAGCACGCGCCGCGTCGACGAGCTGGTCCAGGCGATGGGCATGAACGGCATCTCCAAGTCGAGCGTGTCGAAGCTGTGCAAGGACATCGACGAGCGGGTGAACGCCTTCCTGAAGCGCCCGCTCAACGGCGAGTGGCCATACCTTTGGCTCGATGCGACCTACCTGAAGGTCCGCGAAGGCGGCCGCATCGTCAGCGTCGCCGCGATAATAGCGGTTGCGGTCGACACCGAGGGGAAGCGCGAGATCGTCGGGCTGCACATCGGCCCCAGCGAGGCCGAGCCCTTCTGGTCGACCTTCTTGCGCGATCTCGTCCGGCGCGGACTCAAGGGCGTGAAGCTCGTCATCTCCGATGCGCATGAAGGGCTGAAGGCGGCCATCACCCGCGTCGTCGGCGCCACCTGGCAGCGCTGCCGCGTCCACTTCATGAGGAACGCGCTGGCGCATGCGCCTAAGGGCCAGAACACCGTCGTCGCCGCCGCTATCCGGCAGGTCTTCCTCCAGCCCGACCACGCCACCGCAACCCAGACTTGGCGCCACGTCGCCGACCAGCTCCGCGCCCGATGGCCCAAGCTCGGCGCCTGCATGGATGCCGCCGAGCACGACGTGCTCGCCTACATGACCTTCCCCGAGCAGCATCGGGTGAAGCTCCACTCGACCAACCCGCTCGAACGACTGAACAAGGAGGTGAAGCGCCGCGCCGACGTCGTCGGCATCTTCCCCAACGAGGACAGCATCACTCGCCTGATCGGCGCCGTGCTCCTCGAGCAGAACGACGAATACCAGCTCCAGTGCCGCTACATGCAGCTCGAAGGCATGACCGCGCTCGCCACGCCCCAGATCGAGGAGGTTACCCAGCTACAGATTACCCCCAAGGCCGCCTAATCGATGCGGCCCGGGACCACACCCGAAATTACACCACGTTGACGGACGTGACCTGCCGACCTTCCCCAACGCCACAGTCATCTGCTCGGGACTGGAATGGCGCTACGGTGCCGCGCTTGCCGATCAGGATGCGACCTGCGTCGCGGCGGCCCGGCAACAGGCGGGCCTGGGCGAGCCGGTCCGCACGCCGGTGTCCGGCACCTTCGACGACAGCATGCGGCCGCTGGAGCAGTCCGGCAAGGTGCGGCTGATCGACGTCGACGGCAGCGAGGTGCTGCCCGGCATCCGCTTCATCCCGACGCCAGGCCACAGCATCGATCACGCCTCAATCGAGATCGAGTCCGATGGCGCGGTCGCCTTATTCGGCGGCGATGTCTTCCATCATCCGCTCGAGGTCCACGACACCGACCTCATCTCCTGCTTCTGCGAGTCCCCCGCCGCCGTCGGCCGTTCGCGTCGCGCCCTCCTGAAGCGCGCTGTCGAGCGGCGGGCAATATTCTTCAGCAGTCACTTCCCGCTGAGTTCCGCGGGCCGGGTCGTCGGTGAAGGCGATGGCTACACATGGGAGTTCGGAAGGAGGTAACGCCCATTAATTTTATCACGCGCCATCCCGTACCGAGGGTGTGTCCGCATTCACCCGCTCACGCCGTGGTGAACGGCGAATAGCCTGTCGGGATCGTAGTGTTGCTTAACCTGGCGCAGCTGCGGCCAGTGCTCACCCCAGGCCGCTCGCTGCCAGCGAGGTGGTAGTCGCATTCGGACAGGTAGCTGCCCGCGCTTGGGGAAAGCCTAATGGTCGGAACTGGGTAAGAGCGATCTCAAGCCACGCTATATCAAACGGCGTAACTTTGCCTAAGCTCGGCAAATTCGCAGACATCACATCAGGTCTTTACGGTTTACGCGAGATCTTCGAGAAAGCCGGTCGCTTCCTTTGGGGCCCACGCCACTCGCTCTTGGGTCAGCGTGCTGGAAGCGGGCACGTCCATCCGGGCAATGCGATCGAGCCAGCCGAAATGGCTTGCAGACTCCGCCGCCGACAGGCTGACGACCGGCATGTTCAACCGCCGCCCGATTGCTTCGGCGATGTCGCACACTGACACGCCTGTCTCGGTAACGGCATGGTAGCATTGTCCCGCGACGCCGCGTTCGAGGACGTGCCCGTACAGCCGCGCGGCATCAAGGCGATGAACCGCCGGCCAGCGGTTCCGGCCATCGCCGACATAGGCCGACATGCCTTTCTCGCGGGCATGGGCGAGTAGGTAGGTGGCAAAGCCCTGCTTGGACCGGTCATGAACCTGCGGCATCCGCACCACGGTGGCGTGCACGCCGTGACGGACGAGCGCCAGTGCTGTCTGCTCCGAGACCCGAGGCATGCCGTGCGCCCCCGGCGGTGGCGCGTCGTCCTCGGTGACGACGCGGCCGGGGATAACGGGAAGCCCGGAGGTGACGATCAGCGGCTTGCCCGATCCCGCCAGCCCGTGGCCGAGCGCCTCGATCGCGTCGCGATCCATCTCGCAACTCGCCGCCAGGTTGGCGAAGTCGTGATCGAAGGCCGCATGGATGACGGCATCGGCCTGCTCGGCACCGCGCCGCAGGCTGTCCGTGTCGCGCAAGTCGCCGTGATGGACCTCGGCACCAGCAGCGACGAGAGTGGCCGCTGCCTCGTCCGATCGGGCGAGGCCGACCACGCGATGACCAGCGGCGAGCAGGTCCGGCACGACCGCCGAGCCGACGAACCCGGTCGCGCCGGTGACGAAGACGCGCATCACCACGGCACCGTGCCGTTCTCGTCGGAGAAGGTGCCGGTCGGGCCGTCGTCGCCGATCAGCGCGAGCCGCACCGGCTCGCGCGCGCCTTCCTCCAGGCTGCGCGTACCGTTAAAGTTGTTGAGCGCCGTCTTGGTGAACCCTGGGCAGGCGGCGTTGACCTTGATGTTCGTGTCCTCCAGCGCCAGGGCGAAGGCGAGCATGACCGCGTGCGCCGCCGTCTTCGACACGCTGTAATTGCCGAACATCTTGCGGTGCGGGTTGGCGGGGTCGGAGTTCAGTGCGAGCGATGCGCCCGAACTTGCGGTAATGACGATGCGTCCGGCCGGTGCCTCGCGCAGCAGCGGCAGCATCGCCTGCGTCACGGCGATGACGCCGAACACGTTGGTCTCGAACACGGCGCGCACGGCGTCGAGCGGCGCGTCAGTCAGCAGGTTGGTCTTGACCGCCTCGGCGAAGTCCTGGTTCGGCTTGGCGCGCGAGATGCCGGCGTTGTTCATCAGGATGTCGAGCCGGCCGAACTCGCCGCGGATGCGGGTCGCGGCAGCGGCGATCGACGCCTGGTCGGTGACGTCGAGCTGGATCGCGTGGGCGCGCTCGCCGATCTCGCGGGCGGCGGCTTCGCCCTTGGCAAGGTCGCGCGCGCCGACCAGCACGGTCACGCCGTGAGCGACGAGGTCGGCGGCGATCTGCAGCCCGATCCCTTGGTTAGCGCCGGTGACTAGGGCGATACGCTCTTCCGACATGATGATCTTCCTCTACGAGTGGTGGTCAGCAACGATGCGATGCCGTATGTAACGGACAAACGGAACGCTTGTCCGTTACATACGGAGGAGTCTTCCGTTTATCAAGGATGATGATTTGTCGCGCGCCCTAGGTAACCAAGAGGCTGAACCGCCGACCCATGGTCCGACCGGCCGGCACCTGCGCGCCGACGCCGTCCGCAACATCGACACGCTGTTACAGACCGCAAAGGCGGTGTTCGCGACATCCGGTGTCGATGCGCCGATGCGCGAGATTGCCGAGCAGGCGGGGGTAGGGGTCGGCACGATCTACCGCCACTTTCCCCACCGCGCCGACCTGGTCGCGGCGGTGTTCCGGCACGAGGTCGATGCCTGCGCCGACGCGGCCGCGCTGCTGGCGGCGGAGCATGGGCCCGGCGAGGCGCTGGATCGCTGGATGCAGCGCTACGTCGACTTCATCGTCGCCAAGCGCGGGCTGGCGGCAGCTCTCTACTCCGGCGCACCCGCATTCCAGTCGTTGCCGGCCTATTTCGACACGCGGCTCGAACCAGCGTTGCAGGGGTTGCTGGATAGTGCGATCGCCGCTAGCGAGCTGCGCGCCGACGCCAGTCCCCGCGATCTGCTCCGTGCCGTCGCGAGCCTGTGCATGCCGTCGAGCGACGGCGACCCTGCGCCGGCGCGGCGGCTGGTGGCGCTGTTGATCGACGGCTTGCGCTATCGTGCGCAATCAACGTGAGTTGCTGGGAGGGGTTCTGTCGAAGCTGCTCTTTTTCCCAATCTACCTGTATGAACGAGCGGCCGATGTCTGGACGCCGAGTAAAGGACGTGAACGTCGTCTATTAGATCGCATCAAACACGTTACTCCCGAGCACCTCGGTACGACGAAGGTGCGAGGCCGAACGTCCGGCGGAACGCCGCGCTGAATGCGCTTGTGCTCGTGTAGCCACAGCCAAGCGCGACCGCGACCATGCCGTCGCCAGCAGTCAACAACGTTATGGCGTGAAGCAGGCGAGCCTGTCGCCGCCACGCCTCGAGCGTCAATCCCGTTTCGTGGAGGAACAGCCGCTGGAGCGATCGAAGGCTTGCCCCGGCGTCGCGCGCCAGGGTCGCGTTCCTCGCCTGATCCGCGGGTGCCGCGATCAGCCGTTCCGCCACGGATCGAGCGCGACCGTCCCGCGGCAGCGGCAGCTGCAGCTGTTCCCGGCGTGCATCCGAGAGCAGATCGACCAGCACCGCCGCGAGTCTCGCCTCGGCTGGGTTGTCGGGGTGCAGCATCCCCAGCCGCGTGATGTGTACGATCAATTCGCGCAGCAGCGGGACGACCTCAATCGTCCCCACCGCCGACAGCGGCGCGGCAAGTCCAGGCGCAAGATACAGGGTACGAAGCGCGACCTCCCCGCGGCAGCGCAGACGATGGTCGAGCGCGGCCGGTATCCAGATCGCCCGGGTTGCCGGCGCGAACCACATGCCGTCGCCCGTCAGCGCCTCGATCGTGCCCGATCGCGCGTAGACCAGCTGCCCCCAGCCGTGACGATGCGCAGAGATCTCCGAACCGTCGCGCAGGGTCAGCGCCAATGAGCGAACGGCAAAGCCGTCGCCGATCACGCCGGGATTGCGCCCGGCTCGTACTGCATGATGCCGACCAGATTGCCCTCCGGGTCTTCGACATAGGCGAGCTCGCCGACACCCTCGATTCGGTAGGGCTGCATAAGCACCCGTCCACCCTCTTCCTCGACCAGGGCCAGCGTCGTGTGCAGGTCGTCGACCCCCATCGTCGCTTCGTACGCGGACGTCCGCACCCCGGACTTAAGCTCGCGACGCTCTTGCAAAGCACCGAGGATGCCGGTGCCTGCGTTGGTGATCTGGTAATAGTCGGGCGGCCCCCACGGCCTGAACGACCAGCCGAACACGCTCTCGTAGAAGCGTCGTGCGCGGGGTACATCGTCCGCGTTGATGGCGAAGTGGCGCAACGTGGCCGGCATGGCAGCTCTCCTTGACCAAGCCGTATATCAGGATCGCCGCCGACGTGCGCACGCTTAAACGCCATTGATTGTCGCGAACATGCCACTGATGCCGGTTATGCGAACTTCGATTGGCGTGCGCCGTGCTTACGGATGGTGCCTGAATGCATGTCCGATGTTTAGAAGTCACTGGGATGCGTAAGCGGCCAGACATGGTTTTGCCCGGTGTTCGAACGATCGATCTCGACTCGTTGTGATTTAGGGCTAGCGGTCAGCTTGGCTCTAAATCAACCGTGCGGTCTGGGGTCGTTCTGAGGCAGACGCTTGCTCGCGCTGATCTCTGGTCTTCGTAGAAGCTTAAACAGACTTCATTCCATGCGCGTAGGAAGCGTCATGTCATCCGTACCACCTGTTATAGTGTACGTATCATAGTTGAAAATGACAGTGTGTATACTACAATAGTAAACCATTAGACTATCATTCACTATTGTATAGTTCGTGCTCGCTGAATGGTAGCACGCTTTAAATAAGGTTGGCCTCCTACGTTGCAAGCTATGATCGTTTTAACCATTTGCTTCATCTATACATAAATCCGTAGGCGATAATTGTAGGTGTTTAGGATTGTGGCAGCCCGATCAACTCGTAATCTTAGATATAGCGATAGCTATAACTAAATCCGGGAAAGAAACACACCTATCCATGGTGCGACGATGACGTCGCCGTTCTTCTGCTCCAGCACCTGGTACGCGTCAGCGGTCAGCGGCTTGATACGGATTTCGTTGAAGCGGGCGTTGTCGGTGAGCGGCCCGACCTTGTCGTCGAGGCTTGCCTCGAAATTGTTTAGGTAGGGCTTGTCGGAGACGGTGGTGTTCACCGCTGAGGTGGCCCCCTAAATGACCTGACAGGGCCTCGTTCTTAGATAAGAGTGAGGCATATGACTGACGGTACGACCAGGCGTTACAACGACGGCGAGGTCCTGTCCGGTGTGCA
>NZ_CAHJXA010000053.1 GCF_903644135.1 Sphingomonas bacterium
CGGTCACCGACGACCTGTTCGAGGATCTGGGCGGCCACTCGCTCAAGGCGGCGCGGCTGGTCTCGGCCACCCGCAAGGTGCCGGGCCTCGAAGGCCTGTCGATCGAGGACGTCTATGCCGCCCCGACCATCCGCGCGCTGGCGGTGCGGCTGGGCGGGACCATCGCCCTCAGCACCACCGAGCTGGAGCCGTTCCACGTCATCCCGCGCTGGCAGCGGCGGCTGTGCGCGACCGCGCAGACCATTGCCCTGTTGCCGATCTTCACCGTCGCCGGGCTGCAATGGTTCTTCCCCTATCTCGCCTATACCTGGCTGACCGAGCGGGTCGACCGGGTGCCGGCGCTGTTGCTGAGCGGCGGCACGTTCATGCTGATCCCGCCGCTGGCGATGCTCGCATCGGTGGCGATCAAGTGGCTGGTGATCGGCCGCTATCGTGCCGGCGATTACCCCCTGTGGGGCCTGTATTATTTCCGCTGGTGGTTCGTGCGCCGCTTCATGGAGGTGATCGCGACGCCGTACCTTGCCGGGACGCCGATGATCCGCGGCTATTACCGGCTGCTCGGCGCGCGGGTCGGCAAGCGCGCCTTTATCGGCCGGATGCCGATCGACGCCGCCGACCTGGTGACGATCGGCGATGACGCGATCGTCAGCGACTATGCGATGCTCGCGACCAGCGCCGTCGAGCGCGGGATGCTACGGCTGGGCAGCGCGACGATCGGCCGGGGCGCGTTCCTTGGCTCGATGGCGGTGATGGGCCGCGATGCGTCGCTCGGCGATGGCGCGACGCTGGACGACCTGTCGGCGATCCCGGCGGGCAGCCATGTTCCCGCGCACGAGACCTGGAGCGGATCGCCCGCGCGCAAGGTCGACCAGCCGCCGCGTCCCGATCATGCCCCGCCCGCCTCGCTGATCCGCCGCGCGCTGGTCGGCGTCGGGCTGACCGTCGGCGCGGCGCTGCTGCCAATCGTCGCCATCCTGCCGATCGCGCCGGGGCTGCTGACGATGGTCGAGCTCGACTGGCGGACCGAGGGCTATACCTATCTGCTGCTCTCGCCGGTGCTGGCGGTGACCTATGTCATCCTGATGTGCACCCTGACGGTCGCGGCCAAGCGGCTGATCCTCGGCCGGGTCGCGCCGGGGCGCTATGCGATGAACAGCTGGTTCTACGTGCGCTATTGGTTCGTGCAGCAGATCAACGACCTGGCGCTAAGGCTGCTGCATCCGATCTACGCGACGCTGTATGTCGTGCCCTGGTATCGCGCGCTGGGGGTCAAGGTCGGGCGGCGGGCGGAGATCTCCACCGCGGCGGCGATCGTGCCCGATCTGGTCGAGATCGGGCCGGAGAGCTTCATCGCCGACGCGGTGCTGTTCGGCGCGGCGCGGGTCGAGCCGGGGGCGCTGGTGCTCGACCGCACCCGCATCGGTCGGCGCACCTTTATTGGCAATTCGGCGCTGCTGCCGACCGGTGCCGACATCGGCGACGAGACGCTGATCGGCGTCCTGTCGACGCCGCCCGCCAATGGCGAGGCCGCGCACCGGCCGGGCAGCACCTGGTTCGGCTCGCCGCCGATCTCGCTGCCGACACGCCAGAATGTCGGCCTGTTCGACGAGGGCGCGCGGTTCAATCCGTCGAGGCGACTGGTGCTCACCCGCCTGTCAATCGAGTTCGTCCGCGTCATCCTGTCGCTGACCTGCTTCGTCGCGCTGTTCAGCCTGTTGCTGTCGGCGGTGGGTACGCTCAGCGACTGGGATCATGGCGGCCTGTGGATCGCGGGGCTGTTCCCGTTCCTCTATCTCGGCTTCGCGCTCGGCTGCGGGCTGGTGGTGGTGGCGCTGAAGTGGATCGTCGTCGGTCGCTACAAACCCACCACCGCGCCGCTCTGGAGCACCTTTGTGTGGCGCACCGAACTGGTGACCGCGACCTATGAGAACCTCGCAGTGTCCAACCTGCTGGAGCCGCTGCGCGGGACGATGTGGCTGCCCGCCTATCTGCGGCTGCTCGGCTGCAAGATCGGCCTGCGCTGCTACATGGATACCACGGATATCACCGAATATGACCTGGTCCGCATCGGCGACGACGTCGCGCTCAACGACTTCGCCGGGTTGCAGACGCATCTGTTCGAGGACCGGGTGATGAAGGTCAGCGGCGTCGAGGTCGGCAACCGCGCGACGATCGGTTCCTATGCGATCGTGCTGTACGATGCGGAGATCGGCGCGGATGCGCAGCTCGGCGATCTGTCGGTGGTGATGAAGGGCGAGACGCTGCCGCCCGGCACGTCATGGGAGGGCTCGCCGGCGCGGCTGGCGAAAGCAGGCTGAACGAGCCGCGCTGGCTAGTCGGCGGCGATGTAGGGCTTGAGCTGGCGCAAGATGTGCCGACCATCTGGCTGGTCTCGATTGATGACTCAGTGGTTCGGGCGCGGGCAGAAGCGGTGGCGCTGCTGCCGGGCGAGGCAGCGGCAGTCGCTGGTCGCCGCGATGCCGGCGAACGGCTGCTACGCGGCCGGCTTGCCCGCCTGCTACTCGCTGCCGCCGGCAACGTCCGCGCGGACAGGGTAGCAATCGAGCGCGATGCGGCAGGCAGGCCGATGGTGACGACGCCCCACGGCTGGCACCTGAGCGTCGCCGCCCGCTGGCCGGCCTGCGCGATCGGCGTGGCCCCGTGTCGGCTGGGTGTCGATATCGAGCGGATCGGCGAGGATGCGCTGCCGGTCGACCTGCTCACCCCAGCCGAGCGGCAACGGCTGGACAGCGATCTTGCCGCCCCGGCCGGGAGCCACGGTGCAGCAGAAAGACCAGGCGTCGCCGCCGCTCGCTGTTGGACGGCCAAGGAAGCCCATGCCAAATGGACCGGTCACCCACGGGACCTCGACCCCGCCGCCATCGAGACCGGGCGGCTGCCGCTGGTGACCTCTCGCTTCGGCACGACGCGATGCTGGCTGTACGGTCTGCCCGATCACGTCGCGGCGGTCTGCACCGCCTGACCGGTCAGACGAACCCGAGGTTCCAGCTCGACGGGTTGTAGTTGCCCATGTTGGGCAGCACCGTCGTCATATCGCCGCTCGACACGCCGAACCAGCTTGCCAGCGTCGAGGCATATTGATCGACCGAGATCGACGGCAGCAGCCGCCCCTGGCCGACATCGTCGCCGGTGCCGTTGCCGATCGCCGGCGGCGTGCCGTAGATTTTCTGCCCCTTGACCGCGCCGCCCATGACGAAGTGCATCGACCCCCAGCCATGGTCCGCGCCGCTCGTGTTCGACAACAGGGTGCGGCCGAAGTCGCTGGCGGTGAAGCTCGTCACCCGGTCGGCGACGCCCAGCGCGCTGGTGGTGTCGTAAAACGCCTTCATCGCGTTGGCGACCAGGCCGATCTGCACCGGGTGCGCCGCGGCCAGGTTCTCGTGCATGTCGAACCCGCCGAGGCTGACGAAGAACACTTGCCGCTTGGCCCCCAGATCCTGCGCCACCGAGATCATCCGTGCGACGATCTTGAGCTGGTCGGCGAGCGGATTGGGAGTCGGGAACAGCGGAAAGCTGGCCGCTGGCGCGTTGGCGAGCGCCGCCGAGACCTGGGTATAGGTGCTGAGCGCGCGGGCGCTGACCTTGGCGTGCTCGTTGGCGATCATGTTGGTCGCCGACTGGCCGGTCATCAGCGACTTGAGCGTGCTCGCCGCGGTCGTCGAACCGTACAGCGTCGAGGCATTGTTGATCAGCGCGATCGGGCCGCCGGTGCCGATCGAATACTGGATCGCCTGGTTGCCGGCCAGATACACCGCATTGCCGCTGGCGTTGATGCAGGTCAGCGTCGAGGTGCCGTTGCCGCTCATGAACAGGTCGCCGATGCGGCCGCCCCAACCGGTCTTGGCACCCTCCGGCGACGATGCCTGGAAATAGCTCTGCTGGTCGTTGTGGCTGAACAGCTTGGGCGGCAGCTTGACCGACTGGGCGCTGTATTGCGCCTTGGTGGTCGGCTGAACCAGCGTGCCGACGTTGAGCACCGTCGCCAGCTTGCCGGCGTTGAACACCGGCAGCAGCGACGCCATCGCCGGAGCCAGCGCGTACTGCCGCCCGCCCAGGCTATTGGTCGGATTGAGCACCGTCGCCGCCAGCGCGTCGCGGCCGAGCGCGATGTTGGAGCGCTGCGCCTGATAGGCGTTGTAGCTCGCCAGGTCATAGGGCGGCAGCGTGTTGGCGTAGTCGTTGCCGCCATACAGGAAAATGCAGACCAGCGCCTTGTAGTCGGTCGCGGTGGCCGCCGCCGCCTCGCCGATCGCGCCCAGGCTGGTGACGAAGGGCGTCGCGACGCCCGCCAGACCCAGCTGCGCCGAACGGCGGAGGAAGGCGCGGCGGGATTGATCATGCTCGAACTGGCTCATGTCACTTCACCGTCAAGTAATCGGGCGACGCAAGCGTCAGGAGGATGGCGGCATAGACCCGGTTCTGCTGCCCGGCCGTAGTCGAGGCGGAGATGCTGTCGACCGCCGCCTTGATCGAGGCGACGGTGGCGGCGGACAGCTGCCCGGCGGCGAGGATCAAATTGACTTGGTCGACCAGCGTGCCCGAGTCCGTCGCCGAGGTCAGGATATCGGTATAATCCGCCTTCACGTCGCCGGTGCCGTTCTGCACCAGCGCCTGCATGTAATTGATATAGGCGACGACGGTCTGTTCGTTGGTGATCTGGAACTCGGGCGCGACCAGCCCGGCCGAGGAGATGCTGGTGTCGGGCGGCGAATAGCCCGGCCGGAACCAGCTGAAGACGGTCTGGCTGCGTCCCATTGACTGGCCGAGCCGGGTGGTGGTGCTCGACGTGTCGCCGATCGCCCAGGCTGCGGACGGCGAGGTGGCACCGTAAGCGCGCGCCCAGCCGGTCAGCCGCATCACCGGCTCGCGCAGCTTGCCCGACGCCTGCGCGGTCAGCGCGGTGTCCGAGCGCGCCTCCGTGTCCAGCAGGATGGCGCGGATCACCGACTGCATGTCGCCGCGTACACCCTTGCCATTGTCGGTGAACACGGTCGCGACGCGGCTGATATAGGCCGCCGAGGGATTGCTGGTGACGAGCCGCTGGATCAGCTGCTTCGACACGAACGGCGGCAGGTTGGAGTGCGCGAAGATCGCGTCGAGCGCGCTCTTGATCGCCGCGGTGCCGCCGCCCGACACGGTGGTGCCCAGGAAGGTGGCGCTGCCGGTCTCGTTGATCGAGGCATTGACCACCAGCTGCGAGCGATAGACCGCCGGCGTCGTCGTGTCCGTGGAGGCCAAGGTCAGCCCGGTGAACACCCGCGCCAGCCCCGACACGTCGGCAGGGCCATAGGTCTCCAGCGGGCTGGAGCCCGACATCTTGACGCTGCCGTCGATGTTCAGCTGGTAGAGGCCGAGTGTGAACAGCTGCATCAGCTCGCGCGCGTAGTTCTCGTCGGGCTGCGCGCCGGTCGTCGTGTTGGCCTTGCGGTTGTTGAGATAGGTCAGGAACGACGACATCGCCGCATTATAGGTGACCGCATCCATGATCTGGCGGTAGTTGGTGAACGCATTGTCGAGCAGCACGTCGACATAGGCGGCCGCCGCGAAGGCGCGCCAGTTCAGGTTGACGCCGTCGATGCCGACCACCACGAAGTCGAGCAGCGCCATCGCCACCCGCTGGCGCAACTGGTCGGGATCGCTGATCATCCCACGCCACATCGTCTGGTCGAAGCCGGTCTGGCTGTTGATGTTGGTGGCGGCGTTGTAGCCGTTGGCGATCAGCCAGTCCCAATGGGTCGTCGTGCGCGCCGTTCCGAACTGCGCGGTGATCCAGCCGTCATAGCCCTGGGCGACGACATCGGCGACCATGGTCTTGGTCGCGCCCATCGTCGTCTGACCCAGGAAGCGGCTCGCCTGGGTCTGGGACACGGCCTGGGCGGTGACGGTGACCGCTGCCGGGGACGAGGCGGTCGTGCCGCCGCCGCCCTCACCGCACGCCGCCAGGATCAGGGCGGGTGCGACCGACGCCACCGTCTTGAGCGCAGAGGCGGATGGTGCGGCGGAGACGCCCGTTTCCCACGCGTCCAGCGACGCGCACCCCTCCAGGCGATCCTCGTCCAGCATTGGTAGTCCCCGCTCGGTGTGTCGCCCGCCCCGGCCGACATCGTTCACCTTGCCCCGCAATAGCTACACGATTGTTACCAAACAAGGTTATGGCCGAATCGGGCCGACGTATCCCGCTCTCCTTTCAGCGCTTTTTACCGCGGCGGATGTCCCGGCTAGACCCTCACCAGCCCCTCGGTAGCGCCGATGCGGGCGCTGGCGGGGAACAGCGCCGCCATCGTCCGCGCCGGGTCCGTGGCGAAATGCTCCGCTACCGCACCGCCGATGAACGCGTCGAGGCTGCTGGTCGGGTTGAGGTCGCGGCCCTCGTACAGCTGCGACTTCTTGAGCCCCGGCCAGTCGGCGATCACCCGGCCACCCTTGACGCCGCCGCCGATCAGCATTGCCGACGAGCCCTGGCCATGATCGGTGCCGCCGGTGCCGTTGGCGGCGACGGTGCGGCCGAACTCGGTCGCGACCAGCACCAGCGTGTCGTCCCACATCGGCCCCAGCCCGGTGCGTAGCGCGCCGATCATCGCGTCCAGGCCCTTCAACTGCGCCGCCAACCGCTGGCGCTGCTGGGTATGGGTGTCCCAACCGCCGGTCTCGATCATCGCGATGCGCGCGCCGTTGTTCGGGGCAAGCAGCCGCGCGGTCAGCGCGCCGGTCGCGGCGGCGTTGGCACCGTTGTTCTGGGCGAGGTCGCTGGTCAGCTGGCGCGTGGCCATCGCCTCGCTCCACAGGCCATGAAGCTGCGCATCGCCCTGGTAGAGCATCGCCACGCGGCTCATCAGGTCGTCCGACGCCTGCGGCAGCGCCGAGGGCGCATAGCTGGCGACATCGCGGGACCCACGCAGCGCCATCGGCACCGTCGCCGCCACCGCGATCGCCCGCGCGTCGTCGGTCGGCACCACGCCCATCAGCCGGTTGAGCCAGCCGTCGTGCAACTGGTAGGCACTGGCGCCGCCCGTCTCCAGCACGTTCTGCCCATCGAAATGCGACCGGTCGCGATAGGGCGAGGCGATGGCGTGCGCGAACAGCGCCTGACCCTGGCCGTACAGACCGGCGGTCGCGGTCATCGCCGGGTGCAGCGCGAACATCGCATCCAGCTTCGCCCCCTTAGCCACATCCGCGGCCAGATCGCCGCGCGCACCCGCAAAGCCGGGATCGCCGACCGGGCCGACAATGCCCATGCCGTCGGCCGCGCCGCGCTGGATGATGAAGACGAAGCGCTTGGCCGTCGCCGCCCGCGCAAACGCCATGCGCGGCGCAAAGGCAGCGCCGAGCACCCCCAGCGCGGCAGTGGAAAGGAACGAGCGACGATCGGTGATCAAGGTCATGGCCATTACCTCCGGATCATTCGGGCGCACAGCAAGCTTGAGTGCGTGTCCCAGGTGCAGCTATCCAATCGCTGATGACAGCAACTTGTCGCAAGGATGTGGCACGACGACGGGGAAGCTGTCGCAATCACGACTGCGGCAGGCGCAACAGCGGTCGCCGGCTTTGCATTTGTCAGCCATGCTGCACCGCAATATTCAGACGGCACAGCATAAATGAGGACCTGACCGGCTCGACGCACATCACGCGGGAGTTGATCATGAACAAGTTCATCACGACCACGATCGTTGCCGCTACGGCGCTGACCTCGACCATCGCCGCCGCTCACGACGCGCCGCAGACCTTCACGCGCGACGGTCAGACCTATGTCTACACCAGCAGCACCGACAAGACGAAGCAGGTGATCGACGGCTATAACCAGGGCGACGGATCGCGCTTCCACCTGGTCGTGCGCGATGGCGTGGTGTCGGGCATGTCGAACGGCCGCGAGATCAGCTTCCGCGTGTCCGAGGCGAGCAGCGCCCGCCCGATCGAGACCGCAGCCCGCTGAGCAGATGGGACCGGCCCGTTAGCCGGCCGGTCCCTTCCTCAGAGTCCTTCGGGCGGGTCGATCGGCCCCACCACATCCCGGTATCGAGCGATCGCGTAACGGTCGGTCATGCCGGCGATGAAGTCGCCGATATGGCGGCTGCGCGCCGGATCGGATGCGGGCAGGCTCTCGCGCCATGCCGGCGGCAGCGCCTCGGGCGCGGCGCGATAGGCCGCGAACAGGCCGCCGATCACCGTCGCCGCCACCCCTGCCGCCGCCAGCTGTAGCGGATGGTGGTAGAGGTTGGCGTAGAGGAACCGCTTTAGCTCGCGCTCCTCGCGCGCGATCGCCGGCGAGAAGCCGACCAGTGCGCCGGTCGCCGCGCGCACGTCCTCGACGCAGCCGACCCCGTTCGCCGCGATCCGTTGGCGGGTCTCGTCGATCAGGTCGTTGACCATCGCCCCGATCTGCCCGCGCACCAGCTCGCCGGTCAGCCGCCCCGCCGCGACATCGGGATAGCGCGTGCACGCCGCCTGCCAGCTGCGCGCGACGATTGGCACCGGCAACAGCTGTTCCAGGGTCAACAGGCCGGCGCGCAGCCCATCGTCGATGTCGTGATTGTCATAGGCGATGTCGTCGGCGATGGCGGCGACCTGCGCCTCCAGCCCCGGCCAGCTCGCCAGCTCCAGCGGGAACTCGGCATCCGCCTCCGCCAGCGCCCAGGCCGGCCGCCGCACCGGGCCGTTATGCTTGGCGAGGCCTTCCAGCATCTCCCAGGTCAGGTTCAATCCCGGCCAGCGCGGATAGGGATGCTCCAGCTGCATCAGCGTGCGCAGCGTGTGGCCGTTATGGTCGAACCCGCCCTGCCCCGCGAGCGCCGCCCTCAACGCGTCCTCGCCGGCATGGCCGAACGGTGGGTGGCCGATATCGTGCGCAAGGCACAGCGCCTCGGTCAGGTCCTCGTTCAGGCCGAGCGCGCGCGCGATCGTGCGGCCGATCTGCGCGACCTCGATACTGTGGGTCAGACGGACGCGGAAATGGTCGCCGTCCGGGGCCATGAACACCTGCGTCTTGTGGCGCAGGCGACGGAAGCTGATCGAGTGAACGATGCGGTCGCGGTCGCGCTGGAACGCATCGCGAGGCCCGCGCAGGTCGAGCCCGCCGATATCGCCCGGCTCCGGGTGCAGACGGCCACGGCTTTGCCCCGGGTCGCACGCCCAGCGGGCAAGCTCGCTCACTTGGCGGGCAGCTTGGTCACGACCTGACCGGCCTCGCTGGTGAAGGTGAAGGTCGACATGCCGCCGGCCTTCAGCGTGTTGACAAAGGCGCGCGCCTCCTCCCCGGTCTTGAACGGGCCGGCAAGGACGCGGTTGGTCGCCCGCAGCGGCGTCGTCCAGCCGGTGGCGTGACCGGCGAAGACCGCACCGCCCTTTGCCTTCGCCGCCGCCCATGCTTTGGGCAGGTCGCCCGCATAGGCACCGCCGGCGACCTGGACCCAGATGCGTTCGGGATTGGCACGCTCCAGCTTCTTCTGCGCGGCGGCTTCGCGCTCCTCCTGCGCCTTTTGCTCGGCGGCCGCCTTCTTCTCGGCCAGCGCCTTCTTGTCGGCGGCGGCCTTGCGATCGGCCGCACGCTTGTCGGCCACCGCCTTGGCGGAAGCGGCATGAGCCGCGCGATCGGCGGCAGCTTGCTCGGCAGCGGCGTCGACGGTGTGTTCGTCGGCAGCCGGAGCGGCAACGGCCGGGCGGGTCGGCCCGGCCACGCCCAGCTCCGCTGCGGGGATCGGCAGGCCGGCAACGATCCGCGCCAGCGCCCCGTCGCTGCGGTGCGGTGGCGGGACCGGGATGTTCGTGACGATCGGTTCGACCGGTGCCGACGCTGGAGTGGTGGTCGCGGCAGGCAGGGCTGGCGGCGAGGTCGCCGGCAAGGCCGCGAGTGCGACCGGTGTCGGCGGGGACACAGGCGGAGACGGCGTTTGTACGGGCGGCAGTGTTGCAGCGGCAACCGTTTGCGATACAGCCGGCGCAGCGATTCTCACCTGTGTCCGCGGTGCCGGAACGGCGACGATGACCCTGACATCAGGCGCAGGCACGGCTACCGGGACTGGCGGAGCGACCGGTCGCGTCACCGGCACTGCGATCGCCGCCTGTCGTGTCGGTGCGACCGGCAGTGAAGCAATCGCAGCCGGCCCTGCAATCGACGAGACGCCCCGCCCGGAACCCGCCACCGCCGCGCCGGATGCGATCGTGGTCGGCCAGGCAGCGGGGGCCGCACCGCGCGTCGCCAGCACGGCGGTGCCAGGTTGCGCGCGATAGCGCGGTGCCTGGGGCAGCGGCTCCGGCGCGGGCGTCGCCACCGCGACCTGCACCGGCTGGCGCTTACCCTTGTCCTTGTCCTTGCCGCGACGCTTGTCCTTGGCCACCGGAGCCGCGACCGCGGCGACCGCCAGCCGCGGGGCGTAGGGATCGGGGCCGAGCGCCGGCAGCGCCGGAGCCAGCTTCGCATCCGCGACCCGCTGCGGCGTCGAGCGCACCTCGCCGAAATGCACGGCATAGGCGCGGTCTATCGGCGCCAGCGTCGGCAGCTTCTCCAGGAACGGCTGCAAGCCGGCGGCGGTGCCCGGCGGCATCATCGTCGTCGCGATCCGGTTCGCCTCCGCGACGTTGCCGCCCATCGCCAGCACAAAGGCGTGGACCCGCCACGCGCCGCGGTTCGACTGGCGCAGCAGCGGCTGGAGCTGCTGGTCGGCGAGTTCGCGCTTGCCGGCGATCGCCAGCGACAAAGCGTAACGGCGCTGCGTCTCCTCGTCGGGTGCGGCTGCAGGCGAAGCGCGCAGCGCCAGCCGGTAATCACGCTGGGCGCGCTCCTGCTCGCCGAGCAGGTCATAGGCGAGGCCGCGATCCGACGCGAACGCCGCCGGCGGCAAGCCGTAGCTCTCCGCCTGCGCAAAATAGCGCAAGGCCTCGCCGGGCCGCTCGGCATGGACCAGGATCGCGCCCTCGCCCGCCTTGGCGCGGCCGTTGCGCAGGTCGACCTTGTCGGCCCGGGCGAAGAACGAGGCGGCGGCCCCAAGGTCGTCGAGCTTGACCGACAGTTCGCCCGCCGCGAGTAGCGCCGACAGGTCGTTGGCGTTGACTGCGAGCAACCGCATCTGCGCCGCCAGCCGATCGGAATCGGTAGTACCCGGCACCGCCTGAACCACGCCCTGCGCGAGCGCGGGCAGCGGAGCGGTCAAGCACGCCAGCAGGAAGACGGAAGGAAAGCGCGCCATGATGCCCGACCAGCCTAAGCCCCAGCCGCCGCCGCGCGACAATCGCCAAGGCCCTGCCGCACGACGAAGCGAGCCCGCGCGACGACGAACCGGCCGTGCCGCGAACGCCGGTATCGGGCGACCTGACCTATTGGTTGTTCTGGCGATGCAGGAAGCGTGGGATGTCGACCGGGGCCGGCTCCTCGCCCTGGCCTTCGTCGCGCTGGGTGCCGCGCGCGGCGTTGCTCATCCGCTCGAACAAGGTGCCGCCCAGCTTGACCCGCGGCGCGGGTTCGGGCGTCGCCTCGGCCTCGCTGCCCGGCGACA
>NZ_CAHJXA010000054.1 GCF_903644135.1 Sphingomonas bacterium
GTGACGGGGCTCGACCCCGCGACCTCCGGCGTGACAGGCCGGCGCTCTAACCAACTGAGCTACACCCGCGTATTAGCGTCGAGGCGCGGCCACTAGGCGAGGCCGTCGGGGGTGTCAACAACCGCCGCCGGAACCGCCGACGTCAGCGTCAGGGCGCTTTGCGGCGTCCCAGCGACCGGCCGCGCGCGCGGGCGCTGTCCTGGGTCAGCGTACCGTCCTCGAACAGGAAACCGGCGATGTCCGGCTTGCCTGCGGCCCCCAGTACCGTCTGGATGATGATCAGCAGCGGCACCGCCAGCACCGCCCCCGTCGTTCCCCACACCCAGCTCCAGAAGCTGAGCGAGATCAGGATCAGCAAGGGGCTGATCGTCAGCCGGTGGCCGACGATCATCGGCGTGATCCCATTCGCCTCCAACAGGTGGCAGCCATACATCAGCGCTGGCGGCAGCAGCGCCGTCCAGATGTCGGAAAAGGTCATCAACCCACCGATCGCCAGCAGCACCGCCGCGATCACCGGCCCGAAATAGGGGATGTAGTTGAGCAACGCGACGATGCCGCCCCACATCAGCGGATAGGGCATCCCGACCAGATGGAGCAGCCCGGCGACCACCAGCCCCAAGGCGACGTTGATGACGGTGATCGTCCCAAGATAGGCCGACACGTCATCGACCACGTTCTGGATCACGCGCGCAGTCGCCATCGCGCCGTCGAAACTGGCGCGGCCGGTGATGGTCCGCCGCCGCATCCGCGTCCAGCCGGACAGGAAGAAGAAGACGATCAGGACGCCGAACAGGATCTGGATGACCACCGCCGGCGCCGTGGTCGCGGCCAGCTCCAGCATAGAAGTCGGCGGCGTCACCGGCGTCGCGCCGCCATGCCGCACCGGCACGGCGGCGATGGTGCGCAGCGCCCGGGTGGCGAACTTCTCCAGCGCCGACACCGTCTCGATCAGCGGCGCGAGATTGGACTGGATCCGGTCGATCCGGGTCGGCAACAGGCGGAAGAAGTCGGTAGCCGGCACCACGATCGCCGCGACGACGATGTTGGCGATGACGACGAAGCCCAGGATGCACAGGATCGCGGCCGGGGCGGACGGCACCCGCCGCCGCTCCAGCCATTCGAGCACCGGCACCAGCGCGATCGCGATCACCAGCGACAGGGTCAGCGGCAGGAAGAACTCCGACCCTGCCTTCAGCGCGAACGGCAGCGCCAGCACCAGTCCCACCGCCGCCGTCAGGGTGAGCCCGGCGAGCAGCCGGTCGCGCCGTTCGGCGATGCGCGCAAGCTGCTCCGGCGCGATCCCCTCCAGCAGCGACGACGCGGCCACGGCAGCGGTCGCCTCGGCGCGCGGGCGTGTTTCGGGGGAGCCGTCGTCTGCCATTGCCGTCACCCTACGCTTTTGCCGTTCGCGTGTAATCCGCTAACATATGGCGATGGGCGATCATCTGCTGGTTATTGACGAGGGTACGACCTCAACCCGGGCGATGCTGTTCGCGCTCGACGGACGCTGCGTGGGGAGCGAGTCGGCGGAGCTGAGCCAGCACCACCCTCGCCCCGGCTGGGTGGAGCATGACGCCGCCGAGATCTGGCGGGAGACGCTGCGCGTCGCCACGGCCATGGTCGGGCGGGCGGGCGGTGCCGAGCGCATCGCCGCTATCGGCATCACCAACCAGCGCGAGACGGTGGTGTTCTGGGACCGCGACACCGGCGAGCCGCTGGCCCCCGCCATCGTCTGGCAGGATCGCCGCACCGCCGACGCCTGCCGCGCGCTCGCCGAGGCGGGGCACGAGACGCTGGTGCAGGAACGCACCGGGCTGCTGCTCGACCCGTATTTCTCGGGTTCCAAGATCGGCTGGGGACTGCGCGAATGGCCCGACGTCGCGGCGGCAGGCGCGCGGCTGGCGGTCGGCACGATAGACAGCTGGCTGGTGTGGAAACTGACCGGCGGGCTGCACGTCACCGACGCGACCAACGCCAGCCGCACGGCGCTGATGCGGATCGCGCCCAGTGGTGGCTGGGACGACGATCTGCTCGGCCTGTTCGGCGTGCCCCGCGCGGCCCTGCCGGAGATCATCGACTGCGCCGGACGGATTGGCGAGACGCGTGCGTTCGGGGGCGTCATCCCGATCTGCGGCATCGCCGGCGATCAGCACGCGGCGATGATCGGGCAGGCCTGCTTCGCGCCGGGCGAGACCAAGGCGACCTTCGGCACCGGCGCGTTCGTGCTGACCCAGGCGGGCACGGCGCAGCCCTCCTCGGCGAACCGCCTGCTCGGCACGATCGCCTGGCAGCTGGGCGGCGAGCGGCATTATGCGCTGGAAGGGTCGGTGTTCGTCGCCGGCAGCCTGGTGAAGTGGCTGCGCGACACGTTGGGACTGATCGGCGATGTCGCCGAAACCGACGCGCTGGCGCGCAGCGTTGGCGACAATGGCGGCGTCTATCTGGTGCCGGCGCTGTCGGGGCTGGGCGCGCCATGGTGGCAGCCGGAGGCGCGGGCGAGCATCGCCGGGCTGAGCTTCGGTACCGGCAAGGCGCATGTCGTCCGCGCCGCGCTGGAGGCAATGGCGCACCAGGCGTCGGACCTGAAGACCGCCTTCGCCGCCGATGGCGAGGACTGGCGCACGCTCAGGATCGACGGCGGCATGGTCGCCAACGACTGGATGGCGCAGGATCTTGCCGACATGCTCGCGGTCACCGTCGAGCGCCCGCGCTTCGCCGAGACGACCGCGCTGGGTGCGGCGATGCTCGCCGGGGTTGGCGTGGGCGCGTTCGCGGATTTGGCGGCGGCGGCAGCGATGCGCGGCGAGGTCGAACGCTTCGAGCCGAAACTTGGCGAGGATGAGCGGCAGGCGCGGCTGGCGGGCTGGCGCAAGGCGGTCGAACGCGTCATCATGCCGCCAGGTGCCTGACCATAGCCGGTGCCAAGGGGAAGCCGATGACCAACACCGCAACCGACATGGAAGTCGGCGCACGGGACTACCCGTCGGCAGCACCATCGCCGCGCGGCTGGTTCCGGTATATCTTCGTTGGCGCGGACGGCCTGCGCGCCGGCTGGAGCCTGCTGTTGTTCATCGTGCTGGTCGCGTTGCTGGCGGCTGGCGTGTCGTTTGCCATGGCATTCGTTGCCAAGACGATCCTGCACCTGCCCCCTCCGGCCAAGGGCGCGCCGGGCGAGGCTGGAGTGACCTTCGCCAACGACGCGACCGGCTTCCTCACCTTCGGGGTGGCGTCGCTGATCATGGCGCGGATCGAGCGCCGCCCGTTCGCGCGCTACGGCCTGACCCGTTCGCTGCTGCTGCCCGACCTGCTCAAGGGCATGGCGTGGGGGATCGCGATGCTGTCGCTGCTCGTCGGGATGCTCGTCGCAAGCGGCGCGCTGGCTTTCGACGGGATCGTGCTCGGCGGCCGAGAGGCGGTCGGCTACGCCCTTGCCTGGTTCGCCGCCTTCGCGATGGTCGGGCTGTTCGAGGAGTATCTGACGCGCGGCTACCTCCAATATACGCTGGCGCGGGGCGTCGTCGGCATCGTTCGCGCGGTGGCCCCGCACAGCCGCCATGCGCGCACGATCGGCTTCTGGATCGCGGCGCTGGTGTTTTCCGTCGGCGTCTTCGCCGGCGGTCACCTGTTCAACAGAGGCGAGACGGCGATGGGCATCGTCGGCGTGGCGCTGGCGGGCATCACCTTCGTCTACGTCCTGTACCGCACCGGCTCCTTGTGGTGGGCGATCGGCTTCCATGCGACCTGGGACTGGGCGCAGTCCTATCTCTACGGCGTGCATGATTCTGGGCTGGCAGTGACGGGGCACCTGCTCGCTTCCCATCCCGTCGGCGCGCCGCTGTTGTCGGGCGGGAGCACCGGGCCGGAAGGCAGCGTGCTGCTGATCCCGACGCTGCTGCTGACGATGGTGATCATCCACCTGACCTTGCCCCGCCGAGCCGCCGCATTCGACCCGCCTGGACGGGCGCTGGTGCCGGCTTCGGTGATCTAACGTCAAGGATACTGATTCTTCGAACCGATGATGATATACCCGCTCCATGGAGGGGACGAACGATAGCGGCACCAGCCGCTTCATGGCCAAGCGCGATGCCATCCTCGCGGCAGCGGCGGCGGCGATCAACGAACAGAGTGCCACCGGCATGACCTTCGCCGACGTCGCTCGCCGCGTCGGCCTCAACACCACCAGCATTACCTATTATTTCAAGCGCAAGGAGGACCTGGCGGCAGCGGCGTTCGAGCACACGCTCAACACGCTGCTGGCAATGCTGGACGAGGCGATGGCGGCCGCGATGCCGGAGGAGCGGGTACGGCGCTACCTCCAGCTCAACATGGCCCGCATCGCGCGCATCGATCGCGGCGAGGAGGCCGCCTTCGCGGTCCTGTCGGACCTGCGCGCGACCGAGGAGCCGGTCCGCTCACGCCTGTTGGCGCGCTGGCGTGAGGTGTTTCGTCGTACGCGCGCTTTATGGGGCTCGCCCAACGGCCGCGCCCAGACCGACCTGTTCGGCGCACGCGCGCACGTCGTGCTGGAGAACACCTTCTGGCTACCGGTATGGCTGACCCGCTACGACGCCGACGAGTTCGGCCGCGTCGAAGCGCGGTTGATGGAGGTGTTCGCGGGCGGCATCGCCGGTCCGGTCGAGCGCTGGAGCCCCAACCCGCTCGATCTCGATCAGGTCGAGGCGGAGCCGGGCCGGGCCGCTTTCCTGCTCGCGGCGACCCGGCTGATCAATGAGATCGGCTATCGTGGCGCGAGCGTGCAGCGCATCGCCAGCGAGCTGAACGTCACCAAGGGCAGCTTCTACCATCACCTCGATGCCAAGGACGACCTTGTCGCCGCCTGCTATCGACGCAGTTTCGACACCATCGCCCTCGCCCAGCGCCGCGCCGACGAAGCAGGCGGCAGTCACTGGCAAAGGCTGTCGAGCACGATCGCCGCCCTGATCGAGGTGCAGTTCGCTGAGCGCGCGCCCCTGTTGCGGACCACCGCCCTGTCGGGACTGCCGGCCGACGAGCGCGTCGCGATGGTCGCCCGGTCCAACCGGATCGCCCGCCGCTTTGCCGGAGTAATCATGGACGGGATCGGCGAAGGCTCGTGCCGGGCCGTGGACGCGGCGATCGCCGCGCAGACGCTGATGGCGTTACAGAACGCCGCGTTCGACATGCGGCACTGGGCGCGCACCATGCCGCGTCCGCGGGCGGTGGCGCTCTACGCCTCCACGCTGCTGTTCGGGCTGTTCGACGATCGCATTCTCGCCAGCTGAAACCGCGGTCCGGGTAGCAGCGACCAACAAGGGCGCGCTTACCCGAACCGCCGTCCCGCGCATCCTCTCCCGATGGCCGGCCTCTTGGGTCCGTACCGATCATTCCAAGTAGAAGATCAGCGGTCGGTCCGTCAAGCGCGTTCGAGCGATTGCGCCGATCAAATCCGCTCAGCGCTTGAAATGTTTTGAGCTTCCGGTATGGTTCAACTCCGGTTGCCGTGCGACAAATTGCGACATTCTTGCCCATGTCGTGGCATATCGTCGTGACAGGCGGCGCTGATAAGCCGCTCAAGCCGGAGCGGGAATGACCCCGCTCCTCCGCAACCAGGATGCAGCATCATGCGCAACACCCTCCTCGCGCTGGCCCTCGCAGCCGGATCGTTCACCGCTGCCGGCGCGGCCGCGCAGCAGACCGACCCTTCCATGCCGCCTCCTCCGCCTCCGGGCGGCCCGATGCGCGGCGGCGGCGGCATGGGTGGGTTGATGCAGGCTGACACCAACCATGACGGCGTCATCACCCGCGAGGAGGCGGTTGCCGCCGCCGATGCGCGGTTCGACCGGCTGGACATCAACCACGACGGCGTCCTTTCGGCCGACGAGATGCGCTCAGGAATGCCGATGACCTCGCAGGCACCGCCGCCGGCGACCTCGGTGACGCGCCAGCAATATCACGACCGCGCGCTGCGGCCATTCGACCGGATCGACACCAACCACGACGGCAAGCTCGATGCCACCGAGCTGAGCGCCTATCGCGACATGATGCGCGAGCGGCGTCAGGATCGCCAGGGCCCGGGTGGAGGTCGGGGCCAGGGTGGATCCGGTGCCATGCCCCCGTCCCAGGACCAGCAGTAAGCCGGAGCGCCGGGCGGCCGCCCCGCCCGGCTGGCTTGCAAGCGCCGCCATGGTAGATCAGCCGGCGATGGCCGACACTCCGCATCTGTTGCTGGTCGACGACGAGCGGTCGATCCGCGAGCCGCTTGCCTTGTATCTTGCCAAGCAGGGGTTTCGTGTCACCCAGGCGAGCGATGCCGACGCCGCGCGCACGCGACTGGCGGCTTATGCCATCGATCTCGCCATCGTCGACATCATGATGCCGGGCGAGGACGGGCTGTCGCTGTGCCGCCACATCGCCGCGACCAGCGCCGTGCCCGTGATCCTCCTCACCGCCAAGGCCGAGGAGACCGACCGCATCGTCGGGCTGGAAATGGGGGCCGACGATTATGTCGTGAAGCCCTTCTCCCCGCGCGAGCTGGCGACGCGGGTCAAGGTGATCCTGCGCCGTGCGGGCAGCGGCGGCGGCGTGCGCCACCATGCGCCCGAGACTGGCAGCTACGCCTTTGCCGGCTGGTTGCTGAAGTCGGGCGAGCGGGCATTGGTTGATCGCGAGGGCGTGTCGGTGCCGCTCTCGACCGGCGAGTACAACCTGCTGCTGGCGCTGGTCGTCCGGCCGCGTCAGGTGCTGACCCGCGACCAGCTGCTCGATCTGACCCAAGGCCGCGAGGCCGCCGCCTTCGACCGCGCGATCGACAACCAGGTCAGCCGCCTGCGCCGCAAGATCGAGGCCGACGTCCGCAATCCGGAGATCATCAAGACGGTATGGGGCGGCGGCTACACGCTGGCGGCCGAAGTCACACGGCTGTGAGGTCCGTGACGCGGTGGGTTTGGCCGCGCAGCCTGGCCGGTCAACTGGCGCTGCTGCTCGCCGCGGCGCTGTTCGTCGCGCAGGCGATCAACTTCGCGCTGTTGCTGCACGAACGCACGGTCCAGCGGGTCGACCAGGCCGCGGGCCAGGCGACAACGCGGATCGTCGAGGCGATCGATCGCGAGTCGCGGGATCGTCCCGCCGCTACCGATCGCGGCCGGGTCCGCCTCTTCGCTACCGACCCGAACCCCGGCATGGCGGTGGAGCCGGCAGTGGCCGATCAGCTGCGCAGCACGCTCGCCGAAGCGGGAATACGCGTCGGCCGCATCTCCACCGCGATCCAGCCGCTCAACGTCCATCAGCCCGGGCTGCAGCGTTTCCGCGGCCGCGACGCACGCCGCCTCGCCCGGTTTTCGGAGGAGCTGGTCATCGCCGTCGAGCAGCCCGGCCGCGGCTGGCTGGTCCAGCGCCTGCTCTGGCCGCGCGACAGCCGCTGGATCGTCTGGCGGCTGATCGGCCAGACACTGATCCTCTACGGCATCGTGTTGCTGCCGGTGCTGTGGCTGGGCCGGCGCATCTCGCAGCCGCTGCGCAACCTGACCCTGGCGGCAGAGCGGTTCGGCGCGGGTGACGACGGCGCACCGGTCGCGGTGTCGGGGCCGGGCGACCTTGCCGCCACCATCGCCGCCTTCAACGCCTTGCGCCTTAGGGTAAGGGCGATGCTGGACGAGAAGGACCGGATGCTCGGCGCGCTCGCCCACGACCTGCGCACGCCGCTCGCCGCGCTGCGGGTGCGGATCGAGTCGGTCGAGGATGACACCGACCGCGAGCGGATGGTCGACAGCGTGACCGAGATGAACCGCACGCTCGACGACATCCTGTCGCTGGCCCGCCTCGGCCGGCCGAGCGAGCCGCCGGTCGAGACCGATCTCGCCGCGCTGGTCGATGCGGTGGTCGAGGATTTCCGCGACCTGGGCGAGGACGTGACCTTTGTCGAGGCGGAGCGGCTGGCGATGAAGCTGCGTCCGGCGCTGATGCGGCGCGCGGTGCGCAACCTGATCGAGAATGCGGTGAAGTACGGTCACGCCGCGACGGTCAGCGTCGAGGCGTCGCCGTCATCGGTGGCGATCGTCGTCGCCGACCGCGGCCCTGGCATCCCGGCCGAGCGGCACGAGGAGGTGTTCGACGCCTTCACCCGGCTGGAGACCTCGCGCAACCGCGAGACCGGCGGCATCGGCCTGGGCCTGGCGCTCGCCCGCGCGATCGTGCGCGATGCCGGCGGCGAGGTGACACTGGCGAACCGGGCGGAGGGGGGCATGGCGGCAACCATCACCCTCCCCCGCCCGCCTCAATAAGGCGTCATCGAGTAGGGCCGCGCCGTCCTGGCGGTCGCCCATTGCCGGTTCGGCGTCGCTTGCATGGTGAAGTGCAGCTCGCCGCCGGCGCGGATGTCGGCGTCGCGCACGACACTCTTCGCCAGCGGCCGGCCGTTCAGCGTCACCTGCCCGACATAGCGATTGGCCGGCGACAGCCCCGCGGCGGTGATGGTAAAGGTCTTGCCGTTGGGCAGTGCCAGCACCGCGCGGTCGACAAACGGGCGGCCGATCACATACTCGCCGCTGCCCGGCGCGACCGGGTAGAAACCGAGCGCGGTGAACACCAGCCACGCTGACATCTGCCCGAGATCGTCGTTGCCGGCGAGGCCGTCGGGCGTCGGCTTGTACTGGCTGGCGACGATCTGAGCGAGCCGCTCCTGCGTGCGCCACGGCTGGCCGGCATAGTCGTAGAGATAGGCGACGTGGTGGCTCGGCTCGTTGCCATGGATATATTGGCCGATCAGCCCGGCGATATCCTCCGACTTGCTATAGTCGAGCTTGGAATTGTCATAGTCGAACATCGCGTCGAGCTTGGCGACGGTCCTGCGATCGCCGCCGAGCAGGTGAATGAGGCCACCGATATCCTGCGGCGCGAACCAGCTATATTGCCAGGCGTTGCCCTCGGTATAGTCGGAACCATAGTTGATCGCGGTCGGATCGAACGGCGTCCGGAACGCTCCCGTCGACAGCCGCGCGCGCAGCCAACCTGTCCTGGCGTCGAAGCTGTTGCGCCAAGAACCGGCGCGCTTCTCGAACCGCTCGGCGATCGCCGTCTTGCCCATCGCCCGCGCCATCCGCGCGATCGTCCAGTCGTCATAGGCATATTCGGCGGTCTTCGACGCCGCCTCCGGCTCCTTGTCGATCGGCACATAGCCGCGCGCCATATATTCGCCGAGGCCGCCGTAGGAGCGGTGCTCGGCGCTCGCCACCATCGCCTCGAGCGCGGCGTCGGCGTCGTAGCCGCGCAAGCCTTTCAGGTACGCGTCGGCGATCACCGGCACCGCGTGATAGCCGATCATCGTCCAGGTCTCGCGCCCGGCGAACTGCCAGACCGGAAGGATGCCGTCCGGGCTCTCCTGCCGGCTCGCGAGCAGCGAGCGGACCACGTCGGTCGTGGTGCTCTCCGGCTGGACCAGCGTCAGCAGCGGATGCTCGGCGCGGAACGTATCCCATAGCGAATAGGTCGAGCGGAAGGTGAAGCCCTGCGCGATATGGACCTGATCGTCCGGCCCGCGATAACGCCCGTCCGCGTCGCTCCAGACGCTGGGCGCGAGCAGGCTGTGGTAGAGCGCGGTGTAGACGCTGGTGCGGATCGGTGCGGGCGCGTCGATCGCCACCGCGGCCAGCGCTGCCTGCCACTTGGCCTGCGTCGCGGCCAGGGTCGCGTCGAAGCCGCCGGGTTCCGCGTCCAGATTGGCGACCGCGCCATTCTCGTCGACGCCCGACAACGCGACCCGCACCTCCAGCGGCTTGGCCAGCTTGCCGAAGTCCAGCCGCGCCTCCAGCGCACGGCCAAGCTTCTCGTCGAGGACGTCGCTACCCCGCCCCGGCCCTTGGAACCCGCGGTACGGCACCTTGTCCTCGCGATCGACAAACGCGTGGCCGGTCAGCGGCGCGGAGAAGCGCATCGCGAAATACAGCTTGCGTCCCGGTGCCCAGCCGCGCGTCTCGCGCATCCCGGTGACGGTGCCGTCGGGACGCAGGTGCAACGACGACCAGAGGATCTTGCCCGGATAGTCGTACAGCGAGCTTCGCCAGTCGAGCACAAGGTGCGCCGCCATCCCGTTGGCAAAGGTATAGCGCTGGACGCCGATGCGCGTCCCGGCGGTCAGTTCGGCACGGACCTGCGCGTCGTCGAGCGTCACCGCGTAATAGCCGGGGTGCGCGACCTCGCCGGCATGGCTGAAGCGCGAGCGATAGCCCGAGCCCGGCACCTTCGCGTCGCCGGGGTCGAGCGGCACCCGCTCGCCGCCGACCGGCATCACCAGCAGGTCGCCGAGGTCGGAATGGCCTGCGCCCGAGAAATGCGTGTGGCTGAACCCCTGGATCGTCGGGTCCTCATAGCGATAGCCGGCGGCATGGCCGTAGCAGGTGCGCAGCGAACAGGTAGCGTCCGTGTCAGGCGACAGCTGCACCATCCCGAACGGCGCGGTTGCGCCGGGAAAGGTGTGGCCCTCGCCGCCGGTGCCGATCATTGGGTTCACCGCGTCATAGGGCATCGTCTGTGCGGCGAGCGGCGTGGCGACAAGGGCGGCGAGGAGAAGGATGCGCATCATGGTAGTAAAGCATCAAGGCGCGCGCCTCGCCAGCGCTTCGTGCTGCGGCTAAGGCCGCCGGGTGCAGCGCGGCAACCTTTATGACGCGATCGTCCTTGGTGCGGGCGCAGCGGGGCTGATGTGTGCCGCGCTTGCCGGTCAGCGCGGTCGCCGCGTGCTGCTGGTCGACCATGGCGACGCGCCCGGGCGCAAGATCGTCATCTCGGGCGGCGGCCGATGCAACTTCACCAACCGCGACACCGCGCCGGACCGCTTCGTCTCGGCCAACCCGCATTTCGCCCGCTCGGCGCTCGCCCGCTACACCCCTGCCGACTTCCTCGCGCTGGTCGAGCGACATGGCATCGTCTGGCACGAGAAGACGCTGGGGCAATTGTTCTGCGACGGCTCGGCGCGGCAGATCGTCGACATGCTGGTCGGCGAGTGCGCCATCGGCGGGGTCACGATGGCGCTCGGCCGACCGGTTACGAGCGTCGACCACGCCGATGGCGGCTTCCGCGTGGGGCTGGACGGCCGAGCGGTGAGCGCGCCCGCGCTGGTCGTCGCGACCGGCGGCCCGTCGATCCCCAAGCTGGGCGCGACCGGCTTTGCCTATGATCTCGCGCGCCGTTTTGGGCTCAAGGTGGTCGAGCCGCGGCCGGCGTTGGTGCCGCTGACGCTGGGCGGCGAGCAGGCGCTGTTCCGCGACCTCGCCGGCGTCGCCGCACCGGTCGAGGCGCGCGCGGGTAAGGCCGCGTTCCGCGAGGCGGCGCTGTTCACCCATCGCGGGCTATCGGGACCGGCCATCCTTCAGGTCTCATCCTACTGGCGGCACGGCGAGGCGGTCACGATCGACTTCCT
>NZ_CAHJXA010000055.1 GCF_903644135.1 Sphingomonas bacterium
TCCCCCGCCCAGCCTCCCAAGACATTATCCTGACTGGGAGGCGGGGCGGGGGAGCGGGCCGGCACCGCCGACATCAACGAGGTATCACGAAGCGGATGGTCATCGTCCGCCACGCCTCGACCGGCACGCCGCCGCGCGTCGCCGGGCGGAAGCGCCAGCGCGCCAACGCTCGCTCCTGGGTGGCGCGGAAGAAGGCGTCGCTGGTCGCGGCGACCTGCTCGACCTGGTGGACGCGGCCATCGGCACCGATCAGCACGCGCACCGTCACCACCCCCTCATGCTCGGCGCGCAGCTCGCCAGCGGGGTAGGTCGGCTGCAGGTCGCCGCGATGCGCCGGGTCGATCTCGGCCGGCACCAGGGTCAGGGGCGGGTTCGGCGCGACATACGGCACGATGACGGGACCGACCTCGACCGAGGACGACGGTGCCGGCTGCGGCTGGTCGATCTGGACCGGCGCGGTCGAGATGTGCGTGTCGACCTGCGGTCGCGGCGCGGTCAGCGGATGGGACTGGGACTTGAGCGGGTGCTGCGCCGGTTCCTTTGGCAGCGGCGGCGGCGGCTGGATCGGCACCGCATAGGTCCTGAGAGAACGGACATGGTCGACGATCTTGAAGCTGGGCTGCGCCAACAGCAAAGCGGCGACGAGCGAGCCGTTGATCGCGACGGCGATGCCGAGGCTGCGCGGCTCGATTGTGGACGAGCGCCCGAACGGACGGGCGTGACGGTCTGCGTACATGACTGACCTCCTCTGGCATCTCTCCTGCGGCGCGGGTTACCCGCGTCTATCGATAGTACATCATGGCAAGCGCCTGCACGCAAGCGCTCCGTAGCGTCAGCGTGGCGCGAGCCGTTCGATGGCGCGGTCGCGGCCGATCAGCGGCAGCAGCGCCTTCATGTCCGGCCCATGGTCGCGCCCGGTCAGCGCGCGGCGCAGCGGCAGGAACAGCGGCTTGCCGGCACGGCCGGTCGCCGCCTTCAGCGCCGACGTCAGCGCGTGCCAGGGGTCGCCCTGCCAGTCGATCGTCACCGCCATCGTGGCCGCCTGCGCCAGGAAACCAGCGTCCTCGCCCGCGGGCGGCGCGTCGATCGGCCCCTCCACCACCTGCCACCAGTCCGCCGCTTCGTCGACGCGGGTCAGGTTGGGGCGGATCGCCTGCCATGCCGCCTCGTCCATCCCCGCCGGCAAGCGCGGGGAGACGCTTGCGAAGGGCAGCTGGTGGACGATGCGGGCGCTGGTCTGCGCGAGTTCCGCCTCGTCGAAGCGCGCCGGCGCGCGGCCGAAGCGCGCGAAGTCGAAGCTGGCGATCAGCGGCTCGGCCTCGGCGATCGGCTCGACCGGGTCGCTGGTGCCGATCCGCGCCAGCAGCGCGCGCACTGCCTGCGGCTCGATGCCGACCTCGCGGAAATGATCGACACCGAGGGAGCCCAGCCGCTTCGACAGCTTGCCTTCCGCGCCGGTCAGCAGCGCGGTGTGGGCGAAGGCGGGCGGCGCCGCGCCCATCGCCGCGAACATCTGCAGCTGCAGCGCGGTGTTGGCGACATGGTCCTCGCCGCGCACGACATGGCTGATCGCTATCTCCACATCGTCGATCGCGCTGGGCAGCATGTAGAGCCACGATCCATCAGCGCGGCGCACCACCGGGTCGCTCATCGTCGCAGGGTCGAAGCGCTGGGCCCCGCGCACCAGGTCGTTCCACTCGATCGCGGCCCCATGGTCGAGCCTGAAGCGCCAGTGCGGTCGCACGTCCTCGCCCTCCAGCCGCGCTCGCTCGGCATCGGTCAGCGCCAGCGCGGCGCGGTCGTACACCGGCGGCAGGCCGCGCCCGAGCAGCACCTTGCGCTTGAGGTCCAGCTCGGCCTGCGTCTCATAGGCCGGATAGACCCGGCCGGCGTCGACCAGCGCCGCAAACCGCGCCTGGTAGCGGTCGCCGCGGTCGGACTGCCGCACCTCCTCGTCCGGCGTCATCCCCAGCCACGCCAGATCGGCGCGGATCGCCTCGACGAACCGCTCCTCGCTGCGCGCCGCATCGGTGTCGTCGAGGCGCAGCACGAAGCGTCCGCCGGTCTTCCTCGCCCACAGCCAGTTGTGCAGCGCAGTGCGGATGTTGCCGACGTGGAGCCGGCCGGTGGGAGAAGGGGCGAAGCGGGTGACGGTCATGCGGCCCCGCCTTGGCACCGCCGGCGCGCCCGGCAAACCCCTTTGCGTGGGCTTGCGGCCGCGACTAAGGCCGTCGGCGCGAAGGGGCTCGACAATGAAACTGATGACCGGCAACGCCAACCTGCCGCTGGCGCAGGCGATCGCCGCCTATTGCGAGACGCCGCTCAGCGAGGCGCTGGTCCGCCGCTTCGCCGACGAGGAGATCTTCGTCGAGATCCTGGAGAACGTGCGCGGCGAGGACGTGTTCGTCGTCCAGTCGACCGGCTACCCGGCCAACGACAACCTGATGGAGCTGCTGATCATGGTCGACGCGCTGAAGCGTGCGTCGGCGCGGCGTATCACCGCGGTGATCCCGTACATGGGCTATGCGCGGCAGGACCGGAAGCCGGGGCCGCGCACGCCGATCTCGGCCAAGCTGGTCGCCAACCTGATCACCGTCGCCGGGGCCAATCGGGTGCTGTCGGTCGACCTCCACGCCGGCCAGATCCAGGGGTTCTTCGATATCCCGACCGACAACCTCTATGCCGCGCCGGTGATGGCGGCGGACATCCATGCGCGCTTCGCCGGCCGCAACCTGATGGTGGTGTCGCCCGATGTCGGCGGCGTGGTGCGCGCACGGGCGCTGGCCAAGCGGCTCGACAACGCGCCGCTGGCGATCGTCGACAAGCGCCGCGAGCGCGCCGGCGAATCGGAGGTGATGAACATCATCGGCGACGTCGAGGGGCGGTTCTGCATCCTGATCGACGACATCGTCGATTCGGCGGGGACGCTGTGCAACGCCGCCGCGGCGCTGCGCGAGGCGGGGGCGGAGGACGTCGTCGCCTATGTCAGCCATGGCGTGCTGTCCGGTAATGCGGTGGCGCGGGTCGAAGGGTCGGCGTTGCGCGAGCTGGTGATCACCGACTCGATCGGCCGCGATCAGCTGGGCGCGGCGAAGAAGATCCGCCACCTGCCGATCGCGCCACTGCTGGGGGAGGCGATCAAGCGGATCGCGGACGAGTCGAGCGTATCGAGCTTGTTCGACTAGGTTGTCGATGCCGTGCCGCGGCTAGCGATTGCCGAGTGCGACGATATGCTCGAACACGGCCGGGTGCAGCTTCTTGGCGAATGCGCAGCCATAGGACGCCTTGTCGCGCCATGCGACCACCGCCTCCAGCGGTGCCAGACCCGGCAGCGTCAGCCACACCACCGTGCCGGGCCATAATGTGAAGCTGGTCTCGGCGCGGAAGCCCGACTCGGACAGGTCGACGACGCCGATCTCGAACTTGGTCTGGCCACGGTCGCGCAGGTGCGCGCGCACCTTGACCGCCTTGCGCAGCGCGCGACGGCTATCGTCGCTATCGGTGAGCGGCGTGAAGGGCGGAGTGAAACGCGGCTGTTCCATGTCGCCCGCTATGGCGCCAAAGCGTTACTTTTCCGCAAACGCCGGCGCACGCACCCCGCGCCGCCCGCGCCGCGCCAGTTCGGCCTTCAGCGCGGCGGGGCGGGGCGCGATCAGGAAGCCGAAGCTGACGGTGCCGCGCCGCGTCGCGACCACATGGTGCAGCCGGTGCGCCTGGACGATGCGGCGCAAATAGGCCGATCGCGGCACCAGCCGCGCTGGCAATCGCTGATGGACGATGACGTCGTGGAATCCGAAATAGATCGCGCCATAGCCGGCGATCCCCGCGCCGATCCACGCCCAGCCCGGCCACCAGCCGAGCTGCACCCCGCCGAGCAGCAACAGGATTGACGGCGCGGCGAAGATCACCGCGTATAGGTCGTTCAGCTCCCAATGGCCGCTGCGCGGTCGATGGTGGCTTGCGTGGAGGAACCAGCCGGGCCCGTGCATCACCCAGCGGTGCGCGGCATAGGCGAACCCCTCCATGCCGATCACGGTTGCGAGGAACAGCGCGATGCCGAGGGGCCAGCTCATGCCCGGCATATAGGGTGGATTCACTTCGGGCGATATGCTTTAGGCCCGGTACGTTCCGTTTCCCGGCAAAAAGGCGCGCAGCCCCATGAACATCCACGAGTATCAGGCCAAGGAGCTTCTCGCCAGCTTCGGCGTGCCCGTTCCCGCCGGCTTCGCGGCGATGAGCGTCGAGGAGGCGGTCGCCGCCACTGACAAGCTTCCCGGTCCGCTCTATGTCGTCAAGGCGCAGATCCATGCCGGCGGCCGCGGCAAGGGCAAGTTCAAGGAGCTCGGCCCCGAGGCCAAGGGCGGCGTGCGGCTGGCCAAGACCGCCGACGAGGTACGTAGCGCCGCGGCCGACATGCTCGGCAACACGCTGGTGACGGTGCAGACCGGCGAGCATGGCAAGCAGGTCAACCGCCTGTACGTCACCGACGGTGTCGACATCGCCAAGGAATTCTACCTTGCGCTGCTGGTCAACCGCGCGACCGGCCGCGTCTCGATGGTCGCCTCTACCGAGGGCGGCATGGACATCGAGACGGTGGCGCACGACACGCCCGAGAAGATCCACAGCGTCGACATCGACACCGCGACCGGCTTCATGTCCCACCATGGCCGCGCCGTCGCCGCCGCGCTGGACCTCAAGGGCGACCTCGCCAAGCAGGCGGCGAACGTCGCGTCCAAGCTGTACGCCGCGTTCGTCGGCACCGACGCCGAGCAGATTGAGATCAACCCGCTCGCCGTCACCGACGACGGCAAGCTGATGGTCCTTGACGCCAAGGTCGGCTTCGACGGCAACGCCATGTTCCGCCACAAGGACCTGGCCGCCCTGCGCGACGAGACCGAGGAGGACCCGGCCGAGCTGGAGGCATCCAAGTACGACCTTGCCTATATCAAGCTTGATGGCGACATCGGCTGCATGGTCAACGGTGCCGGCCTGGCGATGGCGACGATGGACATCATCAAGCTGAACGGCATGTTCCCGGCCAACTTCCTCGACGTCGGTGGCGGCGCGTCCAAGGAAAAGGTAACGGCGGCGTTCAAGATCATCCTCGCCGACCCGAACGTGAAGGGCATCCTGGTCAACATCTTCGGCGGCATCATGAAGTGCGATATCATCGCCGACGGCATCGTTGCCGCCGCAAAGGAAGTGAACCTTTCCGTGCCGCTGGTGGTTCGGCTGGAAGGCACCAATGTCCAAGCGGGCAAGGATATCCTCGCCAATTCGGGCCTGGCGATCGTTCCCGCCAACGACCTGGGCGACGCCGCGAAGAAGATCGTCGCCGAGGTCAAGAAGGTGGCTTGAACTTAACCCGTCACCCCGGATTTGATCCGGGGTCCCGCTGCCTGGCCAAAGAGCCAGCGGGATGCCGGATCAAGTCCGGCATGACGATGGAGAGAGGTTGCAGATGAAGGTACTGGTGCCGGTCAAGCGGGTCCTTGACTATAACGTGAAGCCGCGAGTGAAGGCGGACGGGTCCGGCGTCGACCTCGCCAACGTCAAGATGAGCATGAACCCATTCGACGAGATCGCGGTCGAGGAGGCGATCCGCCTCAAGGCGACGGGCGTGACCGAGATCGTCGTCGTCTCGATCGGCGAGGCCAAGGCGCAGGAGACGCTGCGCACCGCTCTCGCCATGGGGGCCGACCGTGCCATCCTGGTGACGTCCGAGCAGAAGGTGGAACCTCTCGGCGTCGCCAAGATCCTCGCCAAGATCGTCGAGGAGGAGCAGCCGGCGCTAGTCATCCTCGGCAAGCAGGCGATCGACGACGACAACAACCAAACCGGGCAGATGCTCGCCGGGCTGCTCGGCTGGGGCCAGGGCACCTTCGCCTCGAAGGTCGAGCTGACGGCCGACACCGTGACCGTGACGCGCGAGATCGATGGCGGGCTGGAGACCGACAGCTTCCCGTTGCCGGCGATCGTCACCACCGACCTGCGGCTCAACGAACCGCGCTATGCCTCGCTGCCCAACATCATGAAGGCCAAGTCCAAGCCGATGGCGCAAAAGACACCGGCCGATTACGGCGTCGACGTGACGCCGCGGATCGCGACGCTGAAGGTCGTCGAGCCGGGCAAGCGCCAGGCTGGGATCAAGGTCGCCGATGTCGACGAACTCGTGATGAAGCTGTCTGCCATGGGGATCGCCAAGTGAAGACGCTGGTCTGGGTCGAGCATGACGGCTCGGCGGTCAAGGATGCCACGCTGAGCGCGGTCACCGCTGCCTCGAAGCTGGGCGAGGTCCACCTGCTGGTCGCGGGCCAGGGCGTCGATGCGGTCGCGCAGGCCGCCGCGCAGATCGCCGGAGTCGGCAAGGTCCACGTTGCCGACGATGCTGCCTTCGCGCACGCACTCGCCGAGAACGTCGCGCCGCTGGTGGTCGAGCTGATGGGGCATCACGACGCGTTCGTTGCGCCGTCGACGACGACCGGCAAGAACGTCGCGCCACGTGTCGCCGCCCTGCTGGACGTCATGCAGATCAGCGACATCCTGTCGGTCGAGGGCGACGACACCTTCACCCGGCCGATCTACGCCGGCAACGCGATCGCGACGGTGCGGTCCTCCGACGCCAAGAAGGTCATCACCGTCCGCGGCACCGCGTTCGAGAAGGCGGCGGCCACCGGCGGCAGCGGCACGATCGAGGCGGTGGCGTCGACCGGCGATGCCGGCAAGTCGAGCTTCGTCGGCTCCGAGATCGCGGCCAATGCCCGTCCCGAGCTGACCAGCGCCAAGATCATCGTCTCCGGCGGCCGCGCGCTCGGCTCGGGCGAGCAGTTCCACGCGCTGATCGACCCGCTCGCCGACAAGCTGGGGGCGGGCGTCGGTGCCTCCCGTGCGGCGGTCGACGCCGGCTATGCGCCCAGCGACTATCAGGTCGGCCAGACCGGCAAAATCGTCGCGCCGGAGGTCTATGTCGCGGTCGGCATTTCCGGCGCGATCCAGCATCTGGCGGGGATGAAGGATTCGAAGGTCATCGTCGCGATCAACAAGGACGAGGACGCGCCGATCTTCCAGGTCGCCGACATCGGCCTGGTCGGCGACCTGTTCAAGCTGGTGCCGGAACTCACCGAGAAGCTGTAGCCGACGCTTACGGGCGCAGCGTCACAACAGGGTCGGCTGGCCGGGTGACGCTCCCGCCAGCCGCCATCGCGCCAGCGTGTCGTGCCGGGTCTGCCCGACATGGCTGTGGATCAGCACCAGCTCGTCGGCGATCCAGCCGACCGGCGTGACCGGCTGGCTGAACGCATCGCCCTTGCGGTAGCCGAGCGTCAGGTGCGGGCTGAAGCGATAGCCACGCCGCTCGGCGATACCGGCGCTCCGGGCCAGGCCGGCGATCTGTCGATAGAGCGTCATCAGGCCGCTCGCGCCATCGCCGGGGCGCAGCGCGCTCGACCGGTGGCTGGCGACCAGCCGGTCGAGCATGATTGGAACCGCCGGGGCGTCGACGGCATCGCCGACCCGGCGGAGCAGGGCGACGATGGCGTGGTCGAGCTGCTCCAGGTCGTCGAGGATGAACATGGTGATGTGCAGCCGATCGGCGGCGATCAGCCTGTGCCCCAGCACGGCGGCGCTGGCGATGATCCGGTCCGCGATCGCCGGCGGCGGCCGGAGCGCGAAGAACAGGCGATGCGCCAGGACAGGCCGATCGGTCATGCCCCCCGCGCGATCGCCTCGGCGATCAACCGGCGCGAGTTGTCGATGCCGTAGAGCGCGAAGAAGCTGCCCATCCGCGGCCCCTGGCTGGAGCCGAGCAGCGTCTCGTACAGGGTGCGGAACCAGTCGCGCAGCTGCTCCTTGCCGAACTGCGCCTTGCCGGTCTCGTAGACCAGGGTCTGGACATCCTCCGCCGCGGCACCGGCCGGCAACTCGGCCAGCCCCTCGTCGAGGACGCGTAGCGCCGCCGCTTCGCGCGCGTCGGGCGCGCGGCGATGGAGCGTCGGCGCAACGAAATCGCGCGCATAGGCCAGCGCGTGGCCGACCAGCCGGTCGAGTTCGGGATAGCGCTTGGGGCTGGCATCGGCGACATAGTTGCCGAGATAGCCCCACACCTGCTCCGCGGTCGCCTCGCCCATCACCCCGACCAGGTTGAGCAGCAGCCCGAAGGTGACCGGCAGCGCCCCCGCCGGCACCGGGCCGGCATGGACGTGGTGGACCGGGTTGCCGAGCCGCTCCTTGAGCGGCTGGTCCGGCCAGGCGGCGCGGAACTGCCAGTAGTCGTCGACCGCGCGCGGGATCACGCCCATGTGCAGCGATTTGGCCTTTCTGGGCTCGCGATAGGCGAAGAACGCCAGGCTCTCCTCGGGGCCATAGGTCAGCCACTGCTCGATCGACAGGCCATTGCCCTTGGACTTGCTGATCTTCTCGCCGGCCTCGTCGAGGAACATCTCATAGGTGAAGCCCTCGGGCGGACGGCCGCCGAGCGCGCGGGCGATGCGGCCCGATTGCGTCACCGAGTCGATCAGGTCCTTGCCCGCCATCTCGTAATCGACGCCCAGCGCCACCCAGCGCATCGCCCAGTCGACCTTCCACTGCAGCTTGGCCATGCCACCCAGCGCTGACTGGGCGATGCGCTCGCCGCCCTCGTCGATAAAGGCGATGGTGCCGGCGTCGGCGTCGACCACCTCGACCGGCACCTGCAGGACGACGCCGGTCGCCGGGCTGATCGGCAGCACCGGCGAATAGGTCGCGCGGCGCTCGGGGCGCAGCGTCGGCAGCATGATCGCCTGGATCGCGTCATAGCGGCGCAGCACCTCGCGCAGCGCGTCGTCGAAGCGCCCGCCGGCGTAATAGTCCGTCGCCGACACGAACTGATAGTCGAAGCCGTAGCGGTCGAGGAATTGGCGCAGCATCGCGTTGTTGTGCGCGGCGAAGCTGTCGTGCGTGCCGAACGGGTCGGGAATGCGCGACAGCGGTTTGCCGAGATGCTCGGCCAGCATTGCGCCATTGGGGACATTGTCGGGCACCTTGCGCAGCCCGTCCATGTCGTCGCTGAACGCGACCAGCCGGGTCGGCGCGTCGCTCAGCGCGGCAAAGGCGTTGCGGACCATGGTGGTGCGCAGCACCTCGTTGAAGGTGCCGATATGCGGCAGGCCGGAGGGGCCGTAGCCGGTCTCAAACAGGATCGGCGCGCCGGCGGGCTTCCCGTCCGGATAGCGCTTGAGGAGCTTGCGCGCCTCCTCGAACGGCCAGGCCTTGGAGTCGAGCGCGGCGGCGCGGAGGTCGGCAGGTGTCGAGATCATCGCCGGCGACTAGCCTGTGCGCAGGCAGGCGTCACCCCGCATGACAGAACGGGCGCGCTTGTTCAGTGCAGGATCTCTCCGCCTTCTCCCGACTTTCGCACCTGCTCGCTGTTGCGAAAGAAGGAGCCGACCCAGCCGCTCTCGCAGTAACGTGGGTCGGTCGATCGCGCGAGATGGCCGGTCAGGGGCGAGCATGGCCGCGTCTGACCGGACAGGTCCGCCGTCCAGGGTTTTGGCCACACCGCCAGCGGATGGCGATGGTCGCGACGCCACGCCGCGACCTCGGTCGGCCAGGAAGGGCCACTCGCCAAATGCGGTGATGGTGCCGGATAACGCGCCGCTCCGGCCATAAGCATAAGCAGGCACGGTGCCGCAAAGATCAGACGGGTTCGCCCGCCGCGCATCGCCAGTGCGATCAGCGCCCAACCGATCAAAACCAACGGCAGATATTGATAGCGTTCGCCAGCCCAAGGCGAGGTGACTCGGATCGGATCGGGCAGCACCATCCCGTGCCCGAACGTTGCCGCCGCAACCCCCAACCCGGCAAGCGCGAGCCATAACCCGGCGTCGCGCACTCGCGCCGCCGCAGCGAGCATCAACCCGAACACCGCCACGCCGATCGCTGCGGTTATCCAGAGCAGCGTTCCACCTTGCGCCTCAACTGCGTTAGCCAGCGTGTCGGCATTACCGAAGTTGAACAAGGGCAGCACAATAAGTCGAACGGTAAAGGCAGACGCGACCAGCACCGGGGACACTCCCTGCGCGCGTACCGGTGCTGCGCCGTAGAACAGCAAGAGCTGGATTGCCGCGCCGAAGACAAACGGGACGCATTGTCGCCATCGGCCGGGATCTCGGTCGATCGCGGCGCGGAGCGCGAACAACGGCACCAGCATGATCGCGGCCGGCCCGCACAAGGGCGCCAGCATCAGCACCGTGCCGTATGCGATCTGCGCGCGCCGGAAGCGCGGCACATCGAGCGCAAGGATCGCGGCGCAGGCGAGTGCCAGATGGAACTGGATGTGCAGGACGTTGAGGAACACCTCCTCGGTCGCGGGTGCCAGCACTGCAATGCCAAGCGCCGCCACTACCGCTGGGCGCGCATCAAGCCACGCGGCGCGGCCGGTGAGGATTAATGCGGCCGGAACCAGTTGCGCGAGCAGCGCCGCTGTCATTGTGAGGTAAGGCGCAAGTTCGAGCGGCAGGCCCGCGTGCCTTATCAGCATCGCCAGCAGTGCGGTCGGCACGGTTGCCCCCAGGTTGAGATAGCCCGCGAATGGCCGCAGCATCGAGTCAACGAGCGAATGGTGCCAGGCATAGGCAAGGAACACCGTCGCTTCCTCGTCGAGGAAGCGACCATGCACCCAGGCTTGGGGCAGGCGAAAGGCGACAAGGAGGGCGAAGGCCGCAAGCAGCAGCCAGCGTTGAGAACGGGTGAACACCGCTGCCGCACCAGGGGCCGCATCGTTCCACTGCGTGAGTGGATCGACCGGCAACCCGGCGGAGGGGACGCCTGACTCAGCGCGAAGCGGGGCAAAGTAGGTCATCGTGTTCAGTGGATCCGGTGTTCAGCCAGCAGTCACCGGAGCGGCGGCCGCGTCGCAATGAGCTGCTAAGGCATCATGGTTAACGTTCGCTTGCGACAGAGGCTGTACCGGCGCGGTGTTGCCTTTCCGTTCCACCCGCCTACACCGGCATCGTGCTCCCCTATCCCGCCCTTCACGCCAGTCATGGCGGCATCTGGATCGCGGATGGTGAGGGTACGCGCCAGCTTGGCCGGGGCGAGGCGATCCGGCTCGCTGCCGACACGCCGGTGATCCTGCTCAACGCCGCCCTCGTTGGGCAGCGGCTGGGGCATCCCGAGCTGTCGGGGCTCGACCTCTTGGAGCTGTTCGCCTTCGTCCACCCCGCCCGGTTCGCGGTGCCGACGCCGGCCGGCCTGGCCCGCGCCGTCGACCTG
>NZ_CAHJXA010000056.1 GCF_903644135.1 Sphingomonas bacterium
TCGAACAGCAGGTCCTCGACGTTGCGGAGCGACAGCGGGAAACGAATGTACATCATCACCACAAGGCGGATCACCTCGGGCGATGAGTTGAACCGGCGAAATGGCGAAGGCGGAAGTGCTCGGGATTTGCGGCTCATCAGCCGCCAGTATCACCAGGCCGCCGCCGCTGCCACGTTGGTTTGACAGTGCCTCAACGACCTTTTGCGTGAGGCCATTGACCGGAAGCGGCGCCCCGCTGAGCCGGACTTCGAATCCGCCGTCGATCCTGCGATGCTCATGAACCGTAAGATTGATGATGTCGTTAGCCAAGAGCCCTGCCTCCACATCGATAGCGCCGTTTGGCAGAGCGACGCAGGCGCAGTCCAGTCCGTTCGCTCTTTGTTTCTTGTGCGCAGATCAGGGTAGCACTCGCCAATTAGCCGCGCCGTTGTAGCTGACCGGCGTCGTCGCGATCGTCGCCTGCCCTGTTGAGGTGGTTGTTCAGCCGCCGCTGCCTTGCCAGCTACTCCTGATACATCGGGTTTCCGTTGCTCCTCCTGCTCGCGGGCGTGGGCGTCGCCGTGGCTATCGCGACCAACAGTGTAGCGGCAAAACAAGGTCAGGGCGTCGTCGTCGCACCGAGTGACAGCGCCAACTGCCTGCCTCCTGGGTGATGGACCTGGGCGTATAGCCGTTCAATGATGGGACCCAACCGGACCACCGCCGCGATTTCCAGTTCCGGTGGTGAGGATATGTGGCACACGACTGCGGCATCCACGCCTAGCCACAGCACAACGTCGGGCTCGCCAATCGACTGATTTTCTTGGAACGTGATGAGCAACTCCTCGTAATGGGAGGCAATCAGCGCGACAGGCAACCCGAGCTCGTCCATCGAGCGACTCAGCACAGCGAGGAGCACGACCTCCTCGAATGTGACTATCCCCCCGCGCGAGGCTCTGACATCCAAACCTGACATCTCACGCCGCCAATTCCGCAGCCGCTCCTGCGTCATGCCGGTAAGCTCGAGAATCTGGGCGTGGGTAAAGTTCATGGACCGCCATGCGTCGAACGGAAACAAGTTGGGGTTGAGGCCGTTTCAACTTGGTGTTAACCCCAACAAGCCAGATATGCCAGATGGAGGGAGCAATGGCCAACCGCTACGAACGTGCCGAGCTCCTGGCTGCCATCTGGAAGCTAGGCGCACAGGACGAACGCATGCCGACTTCGCACGGCATACTCGATCGTGCGCTTAGCGAGGAACTCGACAAGCTGCCGCGGGAGCTCGCAGAGGGGCTTACCTTCTCCGTGACAGGCGTGGGTCTTCGTTGCTTGGAACTTCCGGACATCCTGCTCGCAGCGCAGGAGGCAATGCTGACGAGCGAGCCCAATCCCACATACCTGTCGACGATCATCACGCTCGACAGCGAGGAGGCCCGACAGACGGTTCTCTCGTATGATCTGTCGACGGCGCAGGCTGCGGCGATCGGCGGCCGGCTTCGGGAAGCTGTCCTCCGCGCGCGCGCGCCCGTCGCGGAGGCTTTGGCCGAAGCCTGACCTTGGCGGATGCGCCTATCCGAACCGCCCTACGCGAGGCTGCACCCTCGCTGGCGCAGCAAATAGATTCGCTCTGCACAGGCTGGCTGGGATCGCTTCGCGCTGACCTCGACGAGGCGCCGCAGCGGTTCCGGCCCAAGCAGCTGAACGATCCAATCTGGGGCACGATCGAACTCCACCCCCGCGAAGTAGCGCTGCTCGATTCGCGTCTCCTGCAGCGAATGCGGGGCGTGCGCCAGCTGGGACTGGCCCAACTCGTCTTCCCGGGAGCATCGCACGACCGGCTTGAACACATCATGGGCGTGGTCGGAGCCGTAGACAGGATGTCAGACGCGCTCGGCAGGCAAGTCGCCCGCCGCAACGACGAGTTCAAGAGGGAGCAGACCGGGGAGGTGATACCCGGGGTGGACGAGGAGGAGCGTGCCACACTCCGACTCGCTGCCATGTTTCACGACCTGGGCCACGGGCCGTTTAGCCACGCGCTAGAACCGGTGCTGGAACTCACCTCTCCGCTCAACGCTGCCGCACAGGACGGAGGCGAGTGGCGGCGGGAACTCCGCGGCGCTAGCACGCTACTAACCGGCCGCTACAGCCTGAACAGCCGGCCCGCGACGTCGGAGGTCATCGCCGTGATGATCGTAGTGTCGGATGCCGTCACCGAGCTTCTCCGCTCCGGCAGCTTCCGCCTAGGCGGGCTGAATGCCACCGAGGTGCAGGAGCGGATCATCGCGTGCATCATCGGCGGCGTTGCGGGACCCGGAGTGACGCACCTTTCCACGGTCATATCGGGCCAGGTTGACGCTGACAGACTCGATTTCCTTCAGCGGGACGCCCACCACTCGGGATTGGAAATCGGGTTCGATACCGAACGGCTGCTGTCCAAGCTCGAGATCCTGCAGATCCGGGACAGCAACCTCGAAAGCGCCGACCCGTCGATGAGGGAGCGGATCGCGTCCGCGAATAACAACGTTATTCATCAGGTGGGCATTGCCGCGTCGGGCTACGGCTCGTTCGAGCAGATGCTGATCGGACGCACGTTCCTCTACGACCGGCTTTACCACCATCACAAGGTTCGCGCAGCCGAGGCGATGGCCCAGCGCATGCTGCTGGTCGCGGAACGGGATCGAGGGCGCCGCTTCGAGCTCGCTGAGATCTTCCTCTCGGTCGGTGACGATACCTTCCTCAGGATTGTAGCCGGCGAGGTCGCGCATCCCAAACTCGACATATCGTCTCCTTCCGCATCTGCCTTGGCGCGCGGGATCCTAGACCGCGACCTACTGCACCGTGCGTTCGCGTTCAGGGGCCGCTTCATCGCGGCCCCACCTGGCATGGGCGCCGAAGTGGCGGATGCCAACCGGGACGCGCAGTGGAAGGAGGTCGTAAAGCGGCTCGACGGACTGCACCCGCGCTATGAACTTGGTGCCGAGATCCACGCCTTGGCGCTCGATATCGCCGGCGCATTGTCGGCGGCGGACGTCGACCGCGCCGCGATGGAGCGGATGGCGCAGTCCCTCGCGGAGACCGGTCCCGAGCAAATCATCGTTGATCTTCCCGGCCGCAAGGCAGGAGCGATCCGCATCTTGGCGCGCTATCCCGACGGATCGCTGAAACTGCCCGAGTTCTCCTTCAATCCGCAGAAATGGGCTGACGCCTACGACCTGCAGAAGCGTACCGGATACGTGTTCTGCGCAAAGGCAGTGCTGCCGGTGATCGCCCTGGCGAGCCGCATCGCCTTCCTGCGCCGCTTCGGCATCGTCATGGCAAAGGACGCTGACGCCTACATCAAGGCCGGGCAGTCGATTGACGCAGGCTGGCTCGACGCCCTGATCGCCGCCGACCTGATAGACGCCGACACCTCGCAGCTCCTCACCTCGGAGCGCCATTCCTTGATGAGGGTTAGAGCGGAGGACCTTGCCGTCCCAAACGCCTGGCTCGCGGAGGATCCAGACTTCGCTTCCCGCATGGCCAGTCAGCTAAACAGGAACCTCAAGGGTGGCCTAATGGCGGCCGGCCGGGATGCCCTGACGAGGACGCTCGAGTCCATCTGGCGCTTCGTCGACGGCTGGTATGCAGGATCACGAACGACGTCGGAGCTGAAGAACGAAGCGGCGCTTCAGAAGCTTCTCGCCGAGCATCTGCGCGCAACCCTGCAGGTGGACGAGGGGACAGAGATCGCCGGGGGAGAGCTCGATCTACTTGTCGAGCGGCAGGTTCTCATTGAGAACAAGTTTCATGGCAAGCCAGCCAACCCTGGAAGCGTCGGGAAGGGTGCCGGTGCGCAAGGGCGGCGCTATGGTCTCGCGCTGTCGTCGCAGCTGGTTGTGGTGGTCGCCGCCCGCCGCATGACCGTCAGCGGCACCGTACCGGCTAAGACGAAGGCGGTGTCGATCAGGCCGATCTCGGACGAGAATGACAACCGCGTCGAAATCAGGATAGACCTTCCCTTTGGCGCCAGGCTCCCCTCGCAGGAGGGCGGGTAAAAAGCCGAGAGGCGAGTGAAGATCACGCCGGCATCGACGCGTAAGCTTTAGAAAAGGGGGGGCTAGGCGGCTTCGTCCATGTCCTCGCCGCCTAGCCCCCTCGCGATCTTCTCCTCCTCGATGTCCTGCTCGAAGTTGAAGATGGTCTGGATCGGCTCCTCGTCAGGATGAGCCTCGTTGTAGTGTTCCACCTTCATCGCGAGGGCGTAGCAGTCGGCTGCGATTGATCGGCGCTCCTGCTGGATGCCCTTTTCTACGTGCGCCCGCGGCGCGTCGTCGATGTCGCCCCAGATAAAAAGCGGGAGGCCGTTTTCAGATTTCGAGCGCACGGGCAAGTGCGCGCGATACTCGCGCCCGGCCTTGTCCACCCGCTTAACCTCGCGAAGCGAGTCGGCAAGGTCAGAGGCGAGGCTGGTCTGCAGGTCGACTGGGCGCGGCGCCCAGAGCCGCTTCGAAAGCGCCCACGCCGCGACCTCGCGCAGCTCCACCGGGTCCCTAGACACCTCCTCTCTGTATCGTTCCCAAATCGAACGGACCTGATCCTTGTAGCTCGCCATCGTCAAACCACTCCTAGCCTACGGGGACCAAGTCGCCCCAGCCGTCCATCATCATTGAGCCGCCCAGCGTCGTTCTCACTCCGACGAGGTGCTTACGTAGGAAGTCGAAGCGCCCCATCCTGCGCTGCAGCTGGCCGACCACCAGTCCCGGGTGAACCTTGATGCGCTTGGCGAAGGCGAGCACTTCGCGCTCCGCGAAGAAGGGACGCTTGCGAAGATAAAAGTCGTTCAGTTCTTTCGCCGGGGCGCAGAAATCTGCGGCCTCGCCGTTCGCGATCCGCTCCTCTTCGTCAACTGAAGCGGACACGTCGCCATCTAGATCGGCGTCGATTATGGCGCTGTCCCGACCGTGCCCATGAAGCACATGGGCACACTCATGCCGTAGGACGAACCAGAAGTTGTCGATGCGGTCATATCGAAGAGACATGCCGATGACCGGCGACTTCTCGTTGAGCCATAGGCAGACGCCGTCAATCCGGCTTCCGGGCAGCGTCTCGCAGACGACAAACCGTACTCCGGCCTTGTTAAGAAGCCGGGGAACGAAGCGGATTCCGTTCGGATCGCTTCGCAATCCCGAGAGGGCAGCGATAACCTCGTGCAACTTGTCCGGGCTGTACTCCTCCGGCACCATTTCCTTCGCGATCTGGCGGACGCGGTAGAGCCATGCGACCTGTTCACCGGTCAAAGCGCCTTCGGTGCTCTTCTTCGCGGCATGGCCAATCTCGCCAATCCGCTCCAAAGTGTTCACGCCCAAGAAGCGGCACAGCTCGTTATGAGTGCTTGCCCCCGGTGCATCGCTGATCCAGCCGCGCTTAATCATGGCACGGATCGGAAAGCGAGACTGTGCAAGCGCGCGGCTCCTCACCTCTTCATCCGGTTCGGGAGCGTGTACGAGGTCCCAGCGCGTTTGGAGATCCGCAAATTCGATCGCGGCCCGAGCGAAAGCGACGCCGAGCAGTTTGGCCATTCCCGCCGTGACGGGCCGCTTGCCCTGGACGATCTGGTTCACGGTGGCGGCTGGCACGCCGAGCACATGAGCGAGCTCCGCCTGCGTCCATCCTGCTTCGACCAGAAGCGCTTTCACCCTCTGCCCAGGATGCTCCGCCATCACCACTGTGCCATGCATCCATACCCTTTCAACTCATGGCACACACCGATAATGCGCCATGCAAGCCGGGTAAATAGCGAATTACAGATTCCGTTAATTCATAGAGAGCGGGTGATAGGGCGCTCCCGGTAGCTGACTGTTTAGGATGCCACCAGCGATTGGCGTTTGAACCCTCGTCCTGGCGAATTAACGAAAGGTCATTCCCGGCGTTTTGCGCCCGAAACCAGCCAAGCCGGTTTCCACCAGTTGGCCCCGAGTGTAGACGTTCCGCTTCAACAGCAGACGCTCGACTCAGCGACATCGAACGGGGCTAGCGGTCAGGTCTTCTTGCAGATCGACATGAGCTTGTGCGGGCCTTGCCGTTCGTGGCGAAGCTGCCATGACGGTGGCACCACGCAAGGAGGCGAGCAGATGGCCGACGAACCGACCAAGCCAATCGCGGAGGGCAGCAACATGGCCGTCGAGACAACCAGCGTCGCGCCGGAGACGGAAAGCACCGCCGCGCCAGATGACGAGGCTCAGGCGAGGGAGGAAGAGGTCGCGGCGCAGCTCGGCGACTTCGCCTAGCTGCTCAGCGCGGTCATCGATCGCGGGTGCTCGGTCCCGTTGCGCGCTGGAGGCTGTAGTGGTCGTCCCTCGTCTACGCCATGAAGCGGAAGACCAATTGCCTTTTGATGGCTAGCTGACGGGTCCGTCATGCTGCGCTGCAACCAACCAGACGGACAGACATTCATACGCGATGCGCTACTACTGGATTGAGCCATGAGAGCGACGATGCCGTACGCGCATCTTGTGGACCCGGAGGCGCTGAGGAGCGCGCCCCGGCGGCAGGTGTCGATACCGGCAATGCTGACCAGTTCTGCGGCTGGCCAGCTCTCATGCCGCGTGGATAATCTGTCTCGAATGGGCTGCCGGGCCCTCATCCAGTGCCGGTTCGCACGCGATGCCTACCTGTCGATTACATTCCCGCATACGGGTCCGATTGGCACTTCAGTGGCTTGGAGCGACGGTTTGCGATCGGGACTGGAGTTTCGTCAGCCATTGCACGTTGCCGTGCTCGACGATCTGCTGCGCCTGTTCGACCGACCACGATCCGGTGCCGATCAGGACTTTGTCTCCTTGGCTGATTGGCAGGGTTAGCGCGCCGATCGACCAGCGATCAACGATCCCTGTCGACGCTACGATCCCGGCTTCCACTCGCCCGCGTCAATCTGCCGTTTCGCGTCGGTCTTTACCGCCGACCAGAACGCCGCGTCATCATCCTCTCCGGCCTCGACCAACTGCGCGATGCGCATGTCGAGATAGGGTATCGCCTCGTGCTGGTGAGCGATCAGGATTGCTCGGGCGAAGGTCGGAACTTCGGAAGCATCGACGTCGCGCTGGAGCTTATCGTCCTCAGCCATTTCCTATTTCCTCCACCATCGACGCCAGACGCTCGGATCTGCTGCTCATGAGACGCCAGGATCACTCCAGGCTAAGCTGGTGCTCCAGTCCATGGGTCTTCGCCGCGAGGCCGGGCACCTCGTCCAGCTGGCGAAGCGCCGTGAACCTGCCTCGCTCCTCGCGATAGCGGACGATCTCGAACCCGTGCCCCTTGAGCTGCGGCAGTCCGTCGAGCTGCTCGGGCGTGGCGGTGTTCAGGTCGATCATCTCTTCTCCTTGGCGCTGCCAGCCCGTGGTCCCGTCCAGCACTGCGCTGAGCGCCCGATCGACCGCGTCGTTCCCGATCCCGTATATTCCAGTCGGCTTGCGCGGCCACCAGAGCGATAGCGCTGGTGCTGGAGGCGGGCGAGCGAGTCGCTCGCGAGCGCCCCGGGTGAGCCGATCACCGGGCTGTGGCTGGTGGGGGCGGCGCTGGTGCCGCGCCCGACGGAGACCAGCATCATGACCCAGCTCACCGACACCTAGACCGTCCTGCTCTCGAGCGCTGCGCGATAGCGGCAACGCTGCCACTGCCGACAGTCTCAAGCTCGGCCGCAGCGCGATTAAAGCGCCACTCCCGCGCAGCGGTTCGTGCATCCACCAGATTCCACCATTTTGCCACGTCTCCGAGTGCGTGTCCGGACGCCATAAGTAGTCGGGCACCCGTCGCAGTATTTTCGCCTGAGCTAGACCCCTTCCTCAGCTTTGAAGCAGAAGCCGTCGGTCGAAAGGCCGGCGGCTCCTCGCCCGTGCTGCACCGAGGCGGATTGGCGAGCTTCCACCACTATCGCCGGTCAGTGCTAATCATCACCGTGTCGATCTGCGTCGTGGCCGCCGCTTGGCTTGGTACAAGGGCTCCGCTGTTGAAGGTAACAGATGGTCCCGAGTACGATCCTTGCCGCTGATCATCGAACGGCGCATGATCATTGGTGACCGGTCGGGGATCAGCGATGAAGAGCAGGACGATTGTGCTTGTGACGCTGGCTCTCGCAGCCTGTGGGCAGCCGACCTCTAAAGTGGACTACCACGCGGACGGCGGTCAAACGGTCACGATCAACGATCGCAAGAACGGCAACATAACGGCCGAGATCGGCAGCTCGGCGAAGATGCCGACCGACCTGCCGGCATGGGTGCCCGCCTATCCCGGCAGCGCGGTGATGATGGCGCAGAACCAGAACCTGAAATCCTCAGGCGGTCCGGTCGAGAACGTGATGCTTCAGACATCCGACAGCTTGGCCAAGGTCGCCGCTTTCTATGACGCCAAGATCGCGCAGGCCGGGTTGAAGCCGATGCACACGGTCTCCAGCGACGACGTCTCGACCAGGATGGTGGACACGCCCGACGGGATGATCAGCGTCGCGGCGTCGAAGGTGGACGACGGCGGCACCACGATCTCCATCACCCGCATGCCGAAGACGTGATGTCTCCTCCTTCAGCTACCGTAGCGCCTTCCTGATTGTGCAAGGCGCTGGCGAGAGGTGTTGGTGGGGACCGCGACACCGAGCGCCGGATCGTAGACGATGCCGATCCCGGGGCTGCCGGGCTCGACCCAGATCTGGGTAAGCGTCTGGCTGTAGCCGCTCGGGATGTAGCGGATCAGGTAGCCGTCCGGATGTCTGCTCCACCGACCTGACGGGGTGTCGACGCTGCCGTCGCCTCGTGGCGCGGCTCCGGTCAGAACCGCCAGCCGCTCTAGCTCTGCGTAGTTGAGACTGGAGCTGGACAGCAGGTTGCGCATCTGCGCTTCCGCCTCCATCACCTGCCGAACGAACGGCGGCGCGTTACCCATGAACCGGGACAGTTCCGGCCCGGTCAACATTCCCAGCGCGCTGCGGTTCAACGACGCGATCTGGCGCGGCGTCAGCAACCGAGCTGCCACATACTTCAGCTCGCTATTCAGGTCCTCGAACTTCGCCCGCGCGACGATCGCCCACAGGAGGAGCTGAACGTCGTGCTGGTTGATATCGGGGTGAGCGACGCTGTTCCGCAGGATGCTTGTCACGGCATCCCTCGCGGACCCGACCAGCGGACCGTAGAGATAGCCATCGCCGCCGCCGGGTCCAAAGGTCCCCGCGTGGAGGCAGTAGCTCTGGTCGCTCATCTGGTAATAGCCGGCTGCGAGCACGAAGCCGCCGTCCGGCGTACGGTGCAGCGTCTCCAGCGGCAGGGGTCGCTCACGTGGACTAGCTCCGTCTCGAGTGGGATCGCCGTACACGGCATCGCGTATGCTCGTTGACACGGGCGCAGGACCGCTCATCAACTTGCCAAGCGATGGAGCCGCAAGCTTCTGAAGCGCATCGCCAAACGAGCCGAACTGCGCATCCGCCGATGAGGTACCCAGCATCATTGCGCAGATGATGCCGATACGAAGCCGGCTTGTTCGGTCGCTCATGATTGCCCCCTTGTTGCCCAGGCAACGACTATAGCGTCGTACCTTGGCAGGAACAGATGGCGAGGCAGAGTTACCGTGTTGCGTGCCGACGACCTGCGACGAACAAGCCGGCTACGGTCTGGCACTCTTCAGTAATCTCGTACTCCCCAGTCGACCGTTCGCTCGCCACGACGCCACCACTTCGCCATGCCGGACCCTCAGTTGCGGCACCGGCACATTTCGTTCGACTTGCGCGGCCACCAGAGCGACAGCGCTGGTGCTGCAGGCAGACGACCGAGTCGCCCGGTAGCGCCCCGGGTGAGCCGATCACCGGGGCTGTGGCTGGTGGGAGCGGCGCTGGTGCCGGTCCCGATGGAGACCAGCATCATGACCAACCTCACCGACACCCAGGCCGTCCTGCTCTCGAGCGCGGCGCAGCGCGAAGGCGGCAGCCTCCTGCCGCTGCCGGCCAGCCTCAAGCCCGGCGGCGGCGCGACCAAGGCGCTTGATGCGCTGGTGACCCGCGGCCTTGCCGAGGAGCGCGAGACCAGCGACCCCGCGGCAACACGCCGCACCGAGGGCGAGCAGCGGTTCGGCCTGTTCCTCACCGCCGCCGGCGCAGCGGCGATCGGGGTCCTCCCGCCCGGTGCCGACCAGCAAAACGCCGGCAACGATAAGCCTCCGGTCCAGGCACCCGGGACCGCCGCCAAGTCACCAAGCAAGATGGTGATGGTGCTCGACCTGCTCCGCCGGCCGGGTGGCGCAACCCTCGCCGAGCTGATCGCGGTAACCGGCTGGCTGCCGCATACCACCCGGGCGGCGCTGACCGGCCTGCGCAAGAAGGGCCATGCGGTCGAGCGCGGCAAGCGCGGCGATGCCACCTGCTACAGCGTCGCGGTCCAATGAGCGCGCTCGACCAGCGGCTGGCGGCGCTGCCGGGGATGTCCTCGGCAGCGCTGCGCGAAGCCTGGGTGCGGGCGACCGGCACGGCCGCACCGCGAGTCTCGCCAGGCCTGCTCAGGCTGGCGCTTGCCTGGGAGCTGCAGGCGGCGGCGCTGGGCAGCCTGCCGCGCGGGGTCACCGCCGCGCTCGACCAGCTCGAGCGCGGCCAGACCACCACCCGCGCACCTGCTGCCGGCATGCGGCTGGTGCGCGAGTGGGGCGGCAAAGTACATGTCGTCGAGATCGGCGAGGACCAGGTGATCCGCTGGGATGGACGCGACTGGCGGTCGCTGTCGGAGGTCGCCCGCGCGATCACCGGCACCCGCTGGTCGGGGCCGGCGTTCTTCGGGCTGAAGCGGAAGGTCGCGGCATGAGCGGTAGCAACGGCAGCGTGCGGCCTCAGGTCGTTCGCTGCGCCATCTACACCCGCAAGTCATCGGACGAGGGGCTGGAGCAGGCGTTCAACAGCCTCGACGCGCAGCGCGAGGCCTGCGCGGCGTACATCCTCAGTCAGGCAAGCGAAGGCTGGACCGCGCTGCCGGACGTGTATGACGATGGCGGGCTGTCCGGCGGCACGCTCGAGCGCCCTGCCCTCCGGCGGCTGCTTGCCGAGGTCGCCGCCGGCCGGGTCGACACCGTTGTCGTCTACAAGGTCGACCGGCTGACCCGATCGCTGTTCGACTTCGCCAAGCTGGTCGAGACGTTCGACAAGGCCGGCACCAGCTTCGTCTCGGTGACCCAGTCGTTCAACACCACCACCAGCATGGGCCGGCTCACCCTCAACATGCTGCTCAGCTTCGCGCAGTTCGAGCGCG
>NZ_CAHJXA010000057.1 GCF_903644135.1 Sphingomonas bacterium
CGCGCGCGCACCGCATAGGTGTGCTCGGCCAGCACCCGCGCCAGCGCCGCAGCGCCGATCGCGCGGGCCCGCTCGGGGGTGAGCGCGGCCAGATGCTCGGCAACGTCGCGGCCGTCGCGGGCGACCAGCACTTCGGCACCGGGGGTCAGGAACTGCTCGATCCCCTCCCACGCGTCGGTGATAAGGCAGGCGGCCGCGCCTGCTGCCTCGAACACGCGCGTCGCTGGCGAGAAGCCAATGCTCGCCATCGAGTCGCGCGCGACATTCAGCACCGCCTTGGGCGTGCAGTTGAAGGCGTTGTGCTCGGCGGTGTAGACATGGCCGCGGTGGCGGACATTGGCCGGCATCGCCTTGCTCTCCCAGCCATTGCCGCCGATCAGGAAGCTTCGTTCCGGCAGCGCCGTGGCGGGCGTGAGGAAGAACTCCTCCACGCGGCGCTCGCGATCGGGCAGGCGATTGCCGAGGAACGCGAGGTCGCAGGCGAAGCGCTCGTCGGGCGGCACCGGATGGTGGGTAGCGGGGTCGAGCGCGTTGTAGACCGGCACGCACTCGGCCGCGCCGAACCCGGTATAGACGTCGATCACCGGCGGCCCGCCGCCATAGGTCAGCACGAGGTCCAGGTCGGGTAGCGCGCGCAGCACCGGATGCGACGGGTCGCCGCGCATCTCGTCGAGGGTGGCGGCGGCGTCGACGTCCCAGAAGATCTTCAGCGCTCCCGGCCGCGCATGGCGGGTGATCCCCTCGATCAGCTCGGCATCGAACACGCCGACGCCGCTCGCCTTGACGACGATGTCCGCCGCTGCCGCTTCGGCGAGAACGCCGCGCAGCCCCTCGGCCGTCGCGGGATAGACGACCGAACGAGCATAGGCCGGCGGGTCGATGTCGCGATGCTGCTGCCGGTCGAACGCGTCGGGCTCGTAGAAGACGATGTCATAGCCATATTCGGCCAGCGCCGACAGAATGCCGCGATAATAGGTTGCCGCGCCGTTCCAGTAGGAGGAGAGCAGGCTGGAGCCGTAGAAGGCGATCTTCACGCAGCGTTCTCCGAAACGGCGGCCGGGATGCCCAGCGTGTCGACGATCGCGAGCAGCTCGTCGACGCGGTAGGCGCAGGTGTGGCGGGTGCGGATGGTGTCGAGCCCCGACGCGACCAGCTCCGCGCGCAGGTCGGCATCGTCGCGCAACGCCGACAGGTGGCGCGTCATCGCGTCGCCATCGGCGGCAACGAGGTAATCCTCGCCCTGGCGGAACAGCTCCTCCGCATCGTCCCAGGGCGCGGAGACCAGCGGGATGCCGCAGGCCAGCGCCTCGAACATGCGGATGGTCGGGATGCCGGGCAGTATCGTCGCATAGTAACGCCGCGGGACATGCACGGTGGCGAGGTGGCGCGCGAAGATCGCCGGGGCTGCGGCGTTGGGAACCCAGCCGTGATAGCGTGCGCCATGGGCGGCCAGCATCGCCAGCGCCTCATCGGGGTAGCGCACGCCATAGATGTCCAGCGACAGTCGCGCGGCGGCGGCGGGAGCGAGCAGGAAGCGTTCCAGCTCGGCGGTGCGCTCACCATCGCCCCAGTTGCCGATCCACACCAGCCCCTCGCGCGTGCCCTCGTCGGCGGGAGGGTGGAACAGGCGGGTGTCGGCGGCCTCGTGCCAGGTCCAGACGCGGCCCTGCCAACCCCAGTGGCGATAGACTTCGCTCAGGGCTTCGCCGAACGCCAGCACGCCGTCGTACCCGGACAGGTCATAGGCCTGCATTTCGTCCGGCGCGCTGACCGCACGGTGGTGGGTGTCATGGAACAGCAGCCGAAAACCGCCGTCGGCCTGCCGCAACCGGCCCAGTGCGGCGACCAGCGCCGGGTCGTTCCATTCATGGACGATCACCAGGTCGGCACGATCGACCAGCGGTTCCAGCGCTGCATCCGGCTCGACGGCGATCGACGCCAGCTCGGGGTAGAAACGGCGGAACGGCTCCAGCCCCATGTCGCCGGCATCGGCAAGCAGGTTCTGCAGGCTCCAGTTGCCGGCAGGCTCGTATACGGTGACGTCGTGGCCCCGGGCGATCAGTTCGCGTAGGACGCCGCGTAGGAAATGGGCGTTGCCGTGGTTCCAGCAGGACAGCAGCGAATGGGTGAAATAGACGATCCTCATGCGGCGATGCGCGGCCTCTGCCGCAACAGGCCGGCGTAGATCGCGATCATCGCCGCGGCGGTGGCGGCCGGCGTGTAGCGCATTGCCCGCTCGGCCGCGAGCTGGCCCAGGCGCGCGCGCCGCTCGGGCTCGGCACGCAACGCCTTGATGGCGGTCGCCCAGCTGTCGGGCGAGGTATCGGTGACGAACAGCGCCGCGCCGTCCCACAGCTCTCGAAAGGTGGCGATGTCGGACAGGACCAGCGCGCATTCCGCCTGCGCCGCTTCCAACACCGCCAGCCCGAACGGCTCGAAGGAAGCCGCCGACACGAAGATCGGCCGCTGTGCCAGTTCCGCTGCCAGGTCGGCCGACGCGATCGTGCCGAGCAGCGTCAGGTGACGGCTCGCCACCGTCTCGCCGTGCGGCGCACTGACCGGGCCAGCGGCGCGCAGCGGCACTGGCAGGCGGGCCGCCACCGCGTCGAGCAGGGCGGTGTTCTTGACCCGGTCCCATAGCCGGCCGGCGGTGAAGACGTGGTCGGCCATCGTAGACGGCGCGGTCGACACCGGCGTGCGGCCGTTGTGAACGGCGATTGGTTTGCGTCTAAGCCCGTAGACGCGTTGCAGGATCGCAGCAAAGGCGGCCGATGGCGCGACTACGATGTTGGCCGCTGCCAATCCTTCGCGCGTCATCGCCACCTGCCACGCCAGCGCGCCGGGCAGCGGTGTCGTCTCGGCCGCGTCCCACCAGGTGCCGACACAGCCATGCGCGACCGCGACGATCGGGCAGGGGAAGCGCGCTGCGCCTGCCAGGCCGGGGCTGTTGAGCTGGATCAGATCGGCATCGATCTCCGACGCGAGGTTCGCGAGCCGCACGGCCGCCGCCCGCACCGAGTCAGGCCCCTCCGCTAGCCAGTCCAGCGGCAACCCGGTCTCGACGACCTGTATGGCAGCCATCAGCCGCCGCTGATCATCGTTCGGTGGTGGCCCGAACACCGCGACGACGGTTTCCACTTCATACGCTGTCAGCGCGTGCGCCAGCTCGGCCGCATATTGCCAGACGCCGCCGACGGCGTCGGCGGTCATCAGCAGCTTCACGCTGCCATTCCCGTAGCCAGTCCGGCTGCGAGCGGCAGGTTGAGCCGGCGTTCCTCCGCCAGCCAGCGCGCCAGCCGCGCCACTCCCTCTCGCCACGGCCTCTTCGCACCCAGTGCCAGCGCCGCCGTCGCCGCGCGGCTGTCGGCAACGAAATAACGCTGGTCGCCCGCACGCCAGTCGGCGAAGCTCACCTCGATGTCGCGCCCGGTAAGCTCGCCCATATAGGCCAGCAACTGGCGCAGGCTGATCGCGTTGGCAGGGCCGCCGCCCAGGTTGAAGGCGCGGCCCTTGACCGTCTCGATCGAGCGCCATGCGGCCAGATAGGCCTCGATCGCATCGGAGACGTCGAGGATGTCGCGCACTTGGTGACCGTCGCCGTACAGCGTGATCGGCTTGCCTTCGAGCGCGCGGATCAGGAAGTGCGCCACCCAGCCCTGATCCTCCGTGCCCATCTGGCGATGGCCGTAGATGCAGCTCATCCGCAGCACGCAGGTCGGCACGCCGAAGCTGCGCGCATAATCGAGTACATATTGATCGGCCGCGCCCTTGGAGCAGCCATAGGGGGTATGAAAGTCGAGCGGCCGCGCCTCGCTGATCCCGTAGGCGCGAACCTCGGCATCGACCGGCACATATGCCCCGTCCTCCAGCGCGAAATCGAGATCGGCGAGGTCGCCATACACCTTGTTGGTCGAGGCGAAGATCAGCGGCGTCGCGTCACCCCTGCGGCGGAGGGCGTCGAGCAGCGCGAAGGTCGCGCCGATGTTGATGTCGAAGTCCTCGCGCGGATCGGTCATCGACGTGGTGACCGCGACCTGTGCGGCGAGGTGGAACACCGCCTGCGCATCGGCAGCGGCGGCGGCGAGCGCGTGGTGGTCGCGCACATCGGCGTGGACGAATTCGATCGCCTCGCCATGCGTGCCGCGCAGCCAGTCGAGGTTGCGCTCGACGCCAGGCCGCGACAGCGCGTCGAACACCCGCACTTGGTGGCCATCGCGCGCGAGCCGGTCGGCAAGGTTGGAGCCGATGAAGCCCGCGCCGCCGGTGACCAGCACCGGAGCGCTGTTTATGCTAGCCTTGTCACCGTCGTCGCTCACGCGACAAGGCCTCGCGCTTCCAGCTCGGCGCGCATTTCCGCCACCTTGTCGGTCGCGGTCTGCCGCGCGACCCATTCGGCGAGCTGCGCCAGTCCCTCGCCGAAATCCTGGCGCGCCCGGAAGTCCAGCTTGGCGGCGGCCAGCGATGTGTCGCAGAAGCAATGGCGGATGTCGCCGATCCGCGCCTTGCCGACGATTTCCGGCTGGAGATCGTTCTTGCCCATCGCCCGGGCCAGCTCGGTCGCGACCTCGCGCACCGAGCGGTCGTGGCCGGAACCGATGTTGAAGGTGCCGCCGGCCGCCGCTGGCAGCACCAGCGCGTCGGCAAAGGCGCGCGCCACGTCGGTGACGTGGACGAAGTCGCGCCGCTGCTCGCCATCCTCGAAGATCATCGGCTGCTGGCCGTTGAGCAGCCGCGACGCGAAGATCGCCAGTACGCCGGTATAAGGGTTGGATAGCGCCTGGCCGGGGCCATAGACGTTGAACAGCCTGAGGCAGACGCCCTCCATGCCATAGGGGGCGGCCATGATGTGGGTGGTGCGCTCCTGGACGTACTTGTTGAGCGCATAGATCGACGACAGTGCCGGCCGCTTCCACTCCGGCGTCGCCAGCGGCGTCAGCGGGCGATCCTGCGCATCCACCGGCTCCCAGTTGGACAGCCCGTCCTTCAGGCCGTGGCGCTCGGCATCCTCCACCATCGTGCCGTCGGCGTCGCGATAGAGTCCCTCGCCATAGATCGACATCGATGAGGCGGTGACGACGCGGCGCACCGGCTGATCAATCAGCGCCTCGAACAGCACCGCCGTGCCGACGTCGTTGGTCGAGGTGTAGCGCTCGACCTCGTACATCGACTGGCCGACGCCGACCTCGGCGGCGAGGTGCACGACGCTGTCGACCCCCTTCAGCGCACCTGCCACTGCCGCCTTGTCGCGCACGTCACCGCGGATCAGCTCGGCCTCGGGGTTCAGCAGCGCCGACCCGTCGACCTCGCCATGCACCTGTTCGATCAGCGCATCGAGGACGCGAACCCGATTGCCCCGGCGCAGCAGCTCCTCCGTGACGAAACGGCCGATAAACCCGGCGCCGCCGGTGACGAGAACCGTCTCGCTCACGATTGAGCCCTGATCGAGATTAAGGACATGGCAAGGCTGGTGTTGTTCATGTTCATTCCAGCAGGTACTCCATAAGTGCCGAGCGGTCGCTTGCGCTGGCGGTCGACCAGCTTCTTCTACATTCCTTCTTGCCCGGATCGTTCCTGTCGCGCAACATGCTTGCGTCTGTCGATCGGAGAGGCTGCGAACTTCCCTTGGCGATCACGCTGCTTCTGATCCGCCACGCGGAGCATGTCGATTTCAACCTCAGGCTGTCGGGACGCCGCGAAGGCGTGGCGCTGAGCGAGCATGGCCGCGACCAGGCGGCGGCGCTCGCGGAGCGATTGGCGACCGAACGCATCGACCGGGTAGAAGCCAGCCCGCTCGACCGCACCCGCGCCACCGCCGAGGCGCTCGGGCCGGTGGTGGTCGAGCCTGCGCTGATCGAGATCGACATGGGCGAGTGGACCGGCCGCGCGCTCGACAGTTTCGGTGACGATCAGGCTTGGCGGGCCTGGAACGAGCATCGCGGCACGGCGCGGATGCCCGGGGGCGAGAGCATGGCGGAGGCGCAGGCGCGGATCGTCGCGCATATCGAGCGGACCGCGCGCACTTACGACGAGCAGACGATCGCGATGGTCAGCCATTCCGACATGATCCGCGCCGCCATTGCTCATGCGCTGGGGCTTTCGCTCGACAATCTGCTCCGCTTCGATATCGAGCCTGCATCGGTGAGCCGGCTGGTGGCCGGCGATTGGGGCATGCGGGTCGTGTCCATCAACGAGGGGGTGACGCATCATGGCTGACGGCGAAGCGTCGCTGCGCGACCGGGTGGCGGCGCTCGCCCCCTGGTTCCACAATATCGACCTTGGCGGCGGGGTGGTCACCGCGCCGGAGCATTTCCTGGGCGACTATCCGGCCTTCAAGTTCGCGCGCTTCGCCGACGCGCTGCCGACCAACCTTTCCGGCAAGAGCGTGCTCGACATCGGCTGCAACGCCGGCTTTTACTCGGTCGAGATGAAGCGGCGCGGGGCGGCGCGGGTGCTCGGCATCGACAGCGACGAACGCTATTTGGCGCAGGCGCGGCTCGCGACCGAGGTGCTGGGCTGGTCCGAGCAGAGTGGCGGCGTCGAGTTCCGCAAGCTGTCGGTCTATGACGTCGCCGCGCTGGGCGAGCGGTTCGACCTCGTGATCTTCATGGGCGTTCTCTACCACCTGCGCCATCCGCTGCTCGCGCTGGACCTGATCCGCGAACATGTCGTCAGCGAGGAGGGCGGCCTGCTGCTGTTCCAGACCATGCAGCAGGGCGGCAACACCATCGCCGAAGTGCCGCGCGATCATCCGTTCTTCGCGCCCGGCACCTACGATGCGCCGGACTATTTTATCGAGCCGGGCTATCCGGCGATGCGCTTCATCGAGCATCGCTTCGCCGGCGACTGGACCAACTGGTGGGCACCCAATGCGGCGTGCAGCGCGGCCATGCTGCGCGCGGCCGGCTTCACGATCGAGGTGCAGCCGGAGGAGGAAGTGTATCTGTGCCGGGTGGCATCGGTGCCGTTCGGTGAGTACGGACCGGCAGTGGTCTATCCGGCACACGGGCCGGCGACAGAGCCGGCTTTTGGGGAGGCGAAGCGTTGATCGAAGCGGCGATGATCTGGAACGAGCCCAACAACAAGTCCCATTGGGACATGGGCCTCGATCCGGACTGGTCGATCTATGCCGACACGGTGACCCGTGCCGGCCGCGCGATCCGGCGGGCGAACCCGGCGATGACGCGGGTGCTGGGCGGCATGTCGCCGATCGACCCGCTCTGGCTGCAGCGCATCGAGGGGCATGGCGGCCTGGCCGAGGTCGATGTGGTCGCGGTGCACGGCTTTCCGCTCGACTGGAACCTGTGGCCGATCCACGCGTGGCCCGACAAGGTCGCCGAGATCGAGGCGGTGACCGACAAGCCGATCTGGGTGACGGAGGTCGGCGTCGGTTCGTTCGGGGCGGAGGAGGTGCAGGTGTTCGGCCTCAACCGCACCGCCGAGCTGCTGATCGGGCGGGTGCCGCGGGTGTTCTGGTACTCGCTGTTCGACCTGCCGATGGCGTGGGGGGCGGAGACCCGGCACCGCGAGGCGGAAGGGTCGAGCTATTACCGCCACTTCTACATGGGGCTGATCCGCGAGGACGGCACCCCGAAGCCGGCGCTGGACGATTATGCGCGCGTCGCCGCCGACATGGGGCTGATGCAGTGGTTCCACTATAACGACCCGCGCCTCGACGACGCGGTGGCGTGGATGAAGCGGCTGGGCACGACCAAGCTGCGCACCGGGCTCAGCTGGGCAGACAGCTTCCGCCCCGATGCCACCGACTGGTTCGACCGGCAGATGGACGCGCTGGCCGACTTCGACACCACCGTCACCTTCTGCTTCACGCCCGAGCATCTCGGCGTCGAGCCGCACCACACCAGCCCGGCACGGGACCCGCAGGCGTTTGCGGATTTCTGCGCCTGGGCGATCGAGCGTTACGCGCCGGCGCGGGTCGCAGCGGCCGCCACCGCGAGATGAAGGCCGTGGACGCGATGCAGGCGGCGGTGCTGACCGGACCGGCCGCGCTGCGCTTCGACACCGTGAAGCTGCCCGAGCCGGGCCCGGGCGAGGTGCGGATCAGGCTGGAGGGGTGCGGCGTCTGCGCCTCCAACGTCGAGCCGTTCGAGGGCCAGCCCTGGTCGACCTATCCCGGCGAGCCGGGCGGGCTGGGCCATGAGGGCTGGGGCGTGATCGATGCGGTGGGCGGCGGAGTGGGCGACCTCACCGTCGGTGAGCGGGTGGCTGCCCTCGCAGGCCATAGCTTCGCGGCTTATGACGTGGCGCGCGCCGATCAGGTGGTAAGGCTCCCGGACGCTCTGGCCGGCCAGCCGTTCCCGGGCGAGCCGCTGGGCTGCGCCTTCAACATCTTCCGTCGCAGCGATATCCGCGCCGGACAGACGGTGGCGATCATCGGTATCGGTTTTCTCGGCGCGGTGCTGACCCGGCTGGCAAGCGAAGCCGGCGCGCGCGTCATCGCCATCTCGCGCCGCCAGGAGTCGCTGGACCTCGCCGGCCACTATGGTGCCGCCGAGACGGTGCCGATGAACGATCACTACGCGATCATCGAGCGCGTCCGGGCGCTGACCGACGGGCGCGGTGCCGAGCGGGTGATCGAGGCGGTCGGCAAGCAATGGCCGCTCGACCTCGCCGGCGAGCTGGTCGCAGAGGGTGGCCGGCTGGTGATCGCCGGCTATCATCAGGACGGCCCGCGCCAGGTCAACATGCAGGGCTGGAACTGGAAGGGCATCGACGTCGTCAACGCGCACGAGCGCGACCCCGCCGTTGTCCGGCGCGGCGTCGAGGAGGCGGTCGCGGCGGTGGCGAGCGGTCGGCTGGACCCCACGCCGCTCTATTCGCACCGCTATCCGCTCGACCGGCTCGGCGAGGCGCTGGCGGCGACGCGCGACAAGCCGGCGGGGTTCGTCAAGGCGCTGGTGACGTTCGCGTGACCAGGCCGCGCGTGGGTTTCCTGGGCGTCGGCTGGATCGGCCGCCACCGGCTGCAGGCGATGCTGGCGACCGACGCCGTAGAGGTGGTGGCAGTCGCCGATCCCTCGCCCGAAATGGTCGCCGAGGCGCTGGCGATCGCTCCCGGCGCGAGGGCGGTCGCCGATCTCGACGCGATCCTGGCACTCGCGCCCGAGGGAGTGGTGATCGCGACGCCCAGCGCGCTCCACGCCGACCAGTCGATCCAGGCGCTCGACGCCGGCGCGGCGGTGTTCTGCCAGAAGCCGCTGGGACGAGACGAGGCGGAAGCCGCGCGGGTGGTCGCGGCGGCGCGGGCGGCCGACCGGCTGTTGTCGGTCGATTTCTCCTATCGCGTCACCGCCGGTATGCAGGCGATCGCCGCGCTGGTGCGCTCCGGCGAGCTGGGCCATGTCTTCGCGGTCGATCTGGTGTTCCACAACGCCTATGGCCCCGGCAAGCCGTGGTTCTACGACCGCGCGCAGTCGGGCGGCGGCTGCGTCATGGACTTGGGTGTGCATCTCGTCGATCTGGCGATGTGGACGCTCGGCTTCCCGGCGCTGGACGGCGCGGTGGTGGCGCAGCTTTTCGCCAACGGTGCGCCGCTCACCGGCGATGCGGTTGAGGATTTCGCGACTGCCGCCTTCACGCTCGCGGGCGGAACAGCTGTGCGGCTTGCCTGCTCTTGGCGCGCAAACACAGGCCGCGATGCCGAGATCGGCGCGACCTTCTACGGCACCGCCGGCGGCGCATCGCTGCGCAATGTCGGCGGCTCCTTCTACGACTTCACCGCCGAGCGCTATCGCGGCACCGCGACCGAGACGCTGACGACCGGCCCCGACGACTGGGGCGGCCGCGCCGCCGCCGACTGGGCGCTGGCACTGGCACAGTCGCCGCGCTTTGACGCCGCCGCCGAGCGGCTGGTCGAGGTCGCGGCCGTGCTCGACGCGATCTACGCCGGCTAAAGCCGGCTGCGCACCGCCAGGTCGGCGAAGTCGAGTTCCTCCTCCAGCAGGTGGAACGCGTCGTCGCCGATCGTCGCGTCGCGGCGCAGGTCGAGCAGTCGTTGGCGCTGTACCTCCAGCACCTGCGCGCGCAGCACCTTGCCCGACAAGGTGGCGCGGCCGTCGCCATTGTCGGCCTCGACCGCGGCGCGCCGTTCCTCCTCGAAGCGATGGCGCAGGGCGAGCGCATCCTCGTCGTCGCGGTCGGCCAGCATGTCCAGCCCCGCCTCCGCCAACGTCGCCCGCGCCGTCCGGACCTCCTCCTCCACCGGATCTTCCTCGTCGATGTCCAGCGCGAGAACCAGCGGGCGCAGCGTCAGCCCCTGGATCAGCAGCGTCCCCAGCGTGACCGCGAAGGCGGTGAACAGGATGATGTCGTGCTGCGGAAAGTTGCGGGGTAGCGCCAGCGCCGTGGCGACGGTGACGATCCCGCGCATTCCGCACCAGCCCGCGATCGCGCTGCCTTGCCAGCTACTGCGCGCATAAGCCGGCGACGGCTGCGCACCCGGCCGCCCCTCGCGCCAGCGGATCACGGCAGTCGCGCCCATCACCCAGGCAAGGCGCATGACGATGACCGTCGCCAGCACCGCGCCGCCGACGATCGCCCAGCGCTCGACCTCGCCGCGCTCGGCATGGCGGATCAGCGGCCCGAGCTGCAATCCGAGCAACACGAAGGCGAGCGCGTTCAGCACCACCACTGCCGTTTCCCACACGGCATAGGCCGCCACCCGCTCATGCGCGGGCGTCTCGGCCGGGGCCATCCTGGCGGTGGTGAGGGCATAGGTAACGATCGTCAGGATCGGCGACAGGCCCAGCCGCTCCGCCCCCACCCAGATGCCGAAGGTGCCGACGAACTGGATGATGATCGAGCTGGGAACATGCTGGACCCGCCGGATGACTCGCGACCAAGCGAATGCGAGCACCGGCCCCGCGACCAGGCTGCCCAGTACCGACACTAGGAAGGCGGGCGCGATGACCTCGGTCTGCAGCGTTCCCCCCGCCATCGCCGCGCCGACCGCCAGCCGGTACAGCAGAAGCGCCGAGGCGTCGTTGAGGAGCGACTCGCCGCCCAGGATCACCTTGATCCGGTGCGGTGGCCGCGCGGTCTTGAGCACCGCCATCGCCGCCGCCGCGTCGGGCGGCGCGACGATCGCGCCGAGCG
>NZ_CAHJXA010000058.1 GCF_903644135.1 Sphingomonas bacterium
ATCGGTTTCGTCGGCGCACACCCTCATGCCGATAACGCCGCCGCCCGCCGTCGCCTTGAGGATGACGGGATAGCCGATCCGCGCCGCCGCCTCGACCGCGGCCGCCTCGTCGGACAGGAGGTCGGTGCCGGGGGCCAGCGGCACGCCCTGCGCTGCGGCAAGATCGCGCGCGGTATGCTTGAGGCCGAAGGCGCGGATGTTGTCGGGGGTCGGTCCGATGAAGGCGATACCGCGGGCGGCGCACGCCTCGGCAAAGGCGGCGTTCTCGGACAGGAAGCCATAGCCGGGGTGGATCGCCTCAGCCCCCGTCGCTTCCGCCGCCGCGAGGATCGCTGCGACATCGAGATAGCTCTCAGCCGCAGGCGGCGGCCCGATGCGGACCGCCTCGTCGGCCAGCGCGACATGCGCCGAGCCCGCATCGGCGTCGCTGAACACCGCGACCGAGCCGATCCCCATCGCCCGCAGCGTGCGGAGGATGCGGCAGGCGATCGCGCCGCGGTTGGCGATCAGGACCTTGGCGAACATCAGCCGGCCACCACCATGCGCACCGGGCTGGGATTGAAGCCGTTGCAGGGATTGTTGATCTGCGGGCAGTTGGAGACGACGACCACCACGTCCATCTCGGCCCGCACGTCGACGAACAGGCCGGGCGCGGAGATGCCGTCGACGATGCCGAGCGTGCCGTCCGCCTCGACCGGCACGTTCATGAAGAAGTTGACGTTCGACACCATGTCGCGCTTGCCGCGGCCGGCCGGCAGGTTGGCATCGAGGAAATTGTCGACACAGCTATGTTGAGCCTTGGTGTGATGACCATAGCGCAACGTATTCGATTCGCATGAGCAGGCACCGCCGATCGTGTCATGATAGGCGACGTTGGTGCCGGTGATCGTCATCATCGGCCGCCCCTCGTTGGAGCGCAGCACCGCGCCTTCGCGCAGGAAGATGTTGGCCTGCGCAGCGATCGTATCCTGCGCGCTGTAGCGTTCGGCGTCGTCGGCGGCGGCGTAAATCAGGAAGTCGACCGCCTGGTTGCCCTCCAGGTCGACGATGCGCAGCGTCTCGCCCGCATCGACGCGATGCATCCAGGGCGCGCGTGCTGGCACGGTTTCGTCGTGGCGGATGTGTCCGGCAAGGACGGGTTGGGAGGCGAGGGAGGTCATGTCTGGTTCTCAGCGCCGGTAGAGGTCTTCGGTGTTGAGGAAGGCCCGCAGGCCCTCCGGCGTCGCGGTGCGGATGAGATCGTCCTCGCCGGCCGGCTCGCCGCGCCAGGCGGTCGCGCGCAGCGGCGTGGTGAGGTAGTCGGCGCGCGGATCGAGCACATGCGGGCAGTTGGCGATGACGACGATCAGCTCCATCTCGGCGCGCAGCACCAGCGTCCGGCCGGGCTCGAACGGGCCGATCTCCGGCTCGGTGTCGCCGTTCCCGGCGATGCGAACGCCCTTGAACCAGTTGATGCAGGGATGGACGTCCTTGCGGCCGAGCCCATGCTTGGCCACGCCCAGCATGAAGCGGTCGCGTGCGTTAGGCTGCGCCCCATAGTTGCTGCCGTCGCCATAACGGCGCGCGTTCGACGCCTGGTTGGAGGCACCGCAGAACGCATCGTGGGTGCCGGCCCCGTCCTCCAGGATGCTCATCATCACCCGGCCCATGTCCGACAGCAGCAGCCGGCCGGCCCCGAGATAGCCGTTCCACTGCACCTTCAGCGTGTCGGCGACGTTCAGCCGCTCGGTCGGCGTTTCGGCGTTGAACACCAGCATCGAGGCACAGGCGTCGCCGCCAAGGTCGACCAGTCGCAGCCGCGTGCCGCGCGCGACCCGCCGCGAGGCGTAGCCGGCCGGCGCGATCGTCTCCTCCCAGACGAGGTCGCCGGACGCGTCGGCGGCAACAGGCGGCAGGATCGGCATCGCCTCCGCCACCATTCCGGCCATGGCGCGGGCATGGGCGCGTGCGGCCTGTGGATCGGCGGTGCTGCTGGTCATAGTTCGGGTTCCTGGGTGGCGGTCTCCGGATCGTCCGGCAGCAACCCGGCCGGGATCGCCGCGCGGCGCAGCGCCGGCGTCAGGCCGGCGAGCGCGATGTCCGCCGCGACGGTCGAGCCGGCCCGCTGCGACACCTGGGCATCGTGCCGCTGCCGGTCGAAGGCGAGCACGCGCGTGCCGAGCTTGAAGGCTTCGGGAATGTCGTGCGTGACCATGAGGATGGTCAGCCCACGCTCCCGCCACAGCCGGGTGACGAGGCCGTGCATCCCGAGCCGGGTATGCGGATCGAGCGCGCCGAACGGCTCGTCGAGCAGCAGGATCCGCGGATGCTTGACCAGCGCCTGGGCGATCGCCAGCCGCTGCTGCATCCCGCCCGACATCTGGGCGGGATAGACGTCCATGCTCTGGTCGAGGCCGACCGCCGCCAGCATCTCCGCGGCCGTCTCGCGCGCCGCGCGGCGCTGCGCTCCGAACAGCCGGGCGGTGACGGGGGCCTGCGCGCACTCCAGCCCGAACATCACGTTGCGCAGCGCGGTAAGGTGCGGGAACACGGAATAGCGCTGGAAGACGACGCCGCGATCGGGGCCGCATTCCGCACGCATCGGCTTGCCGTCGAGCAGCACCTGGCCGCGGCTGGGCGCCTCCTGCCCCAACAGGAGGCGCAGCAGCGTGGTCTTGCCGGCCCCGGACGGGCCGACGACGGCGACGAAGCTGCGCTCGGCGAGGTGCAGCGAGACCCGCTCCAGCACGACCTTGCCGCCATATTCGACCCAGACGTCGCGCAGCTCGACGAACTCGCTCATCGGCCGCCATGCGCCCAGGGGAAGCCGCGGCGGCTGACGAGCAGCAGCACCGCGTCCGCCGCGATCGCGAGCAACGAGATCCAGGTGACGTACGGGAGGATGATGTCCATCGCGAAGTAGCGGCGGACCAGGAAGATGCGGTAGCCCAGGCCGACATCGGAGGCGACCGCTTCGGACGCGATCAGGAACACCCAGGCCGGCCCCAGCGTCAGGCGCAGCGCCTCGATCAGCCGCGGCATCAGCTGCGGCAGGGCAACGCGCAGCGCCAGTTGCCAGCTGTTCGCGCCCAGCGTCTGCGCCTTGGCCAGCTGTTCGCTCGGCAGCGCGGCGACGAAGCTCGCCAGATCCCGGGTCATGAACGGCGCGATGCCGATCGCGATCAGCGCGATCTTCGACGCTTCGTCGAGGCCGAGGACGATGAACAGGATGGGCAGCACCGCGATCGGCGGGATGACGGCGATCACCGCGATCACCGGCCCCAGCAGCGCGCGGGCGAGCGGCACCACCCCCAGCAGCAGCCCGAGCAGGAGCGCGGTGCCGGTCGCGATCGCCAGGCCGATACCCAGCCGGTACAGGCTGGCGAGCGTATCCGCGACCAGGATGATGCGATCGGTCGCTGGATCGCGATCGGTGGTGAAGGCATGGATCGCCTCCGCCATCGCCGCGAAGGTCGGCAACACCTTGTCGGCCGGATTGGCCGCGTGGCGCGTCTCCGAGGCGAGCAGGTAGAGCAAGATCAGGATCAGGAACGGCACCGCGCCGAGCGCAACCCGCGCTCCACGCCGCGGCCGCAGGTTGACGATCCGCCTCATCGCCGGCCTACAGCTTGCCGTCCGCGGCCATCTGCATATAGCTCGGATCGAACCGCAGCTTGACGTTGCCGGCATCGCCCAGCGTCTTGCCGGGGAAGGCGATGCCGATCGCGTCGACCGACTTGGCGGTCGGCCCGAACAGGCCGTGTGCGAAGCTGAACTGCCTGACCCGGTCGGTCACCTTCACCAGGTCGGGATTGTTGGCATAGGCCGCCGCGTCGCCGGCGCGGCTGTAGAGGTGCGTCGTCTTCAGCTGGCCGTCGAAGCTGGCCGCGGACGTGCCTGCCGCCTTGGCCATGGCGGCGCGTGCAGCCCGGCCGGCGGCGTCGCCGCGCGACATCACCGCCAGCGTCTCGTACCAGATGCCGGCCAGCGCCTTGCCGAAGTTTGGGTTGGCCTTCAGCGTCGCCGTGCTGACGTTCAGCGTGTCGAGGATCTCGTTGGGGATCTTGGAGCTGTCGAACACCTCGCTCGCGCCCGGTGCCGAGCGGATGGTCGCAAGCTGCGGGTTCCACGTCGCCACCGCGGTCACGGCCGGAGCGGCGAACGCGCCGACGATGTCCGCATCGCCGGTGTTGACGATCTTGACGTCCGACAGCTTCAGGCCGTTGAGCTCGAGCCCGCGCGCGAGCAGGAAATTGGACACCGACAGCTCGACCAGGTTGACCGACCGCCCCTTGATGTCGGCCATGCTGCGGGCGTTCTTCAGCACCACCCCGTCATTGCCGTCGGAATAGTCGCCGATCAGCAGCACCGTCGTATCCATCCCGCCCGCCGCTGGAATGGTGAGCGCGTCCATCGTCGTCGCGACTACGCCGTCGAGCTTGCCGGCGGCATATTGGTTGACCGATTCGACATAGTCGTTGACCTGGACGAGCCGGATATCGATGCCGTACTTGTCGGCCCACTTCTTCACGATCCCTGCCTGCTGCGCATAGGGCCAAGGCATCCACCCCGTGTAGATCGACCAGCCGATCGTGAAGTCCTTCTTGACGACGCCGGCCTGAGTGCCGGGTGCGCCCGGCTGCTTGCTGCTGCAGCCGGCTAGGATCAGCGTCGCCGCCAAGGCTATCGCCCAGCGCTGGCGCGTCATCGCGCGACCTTCGGACCGGGAGCGAGCGGCGCTGTTGGAACTGGCGTAGAGGCTCATGACGATCTCCTGTTGTCAGCCTGCCAAGCGGCATGGCATTGCTGAAGGGGTAAATTATCGATGCGAGGCATAGACCACATCTATGCCTGCTGCGCTCGCAATCGGCGTATGACCTCATCGAAGAACAGCTGGGTGGCGGTGTCACGCGAAGGCTTCGAGCGGGCGAGCAGGAAGATGTCGTAGGATGGCTCGGCCTCCGGATGCAGGAGCGGCCACAGGCGCTGCCTGGCAACGGCATCCGCCGCCGCCAGCACGGGCAGGAAACCGATCCCCACGCCCAGCACGATCAGCCGCAGCACCTCGCTGATGTCCTCGGCGATGCCGCTGACCTTGGTGCCGAGGCGGTAACGGCGGCGCAGGCGGGTGATGGTGTCCAGCTCGTCCTCGCCGGTCAGCACGAACGCCTCGTCCTTGAGGTCGCCGAGCCGGGTCACCCGGTGTCCGAACAGGGGGTGGCTCCGGCAGCAATAGAGTTGCTGGCGCTCGACGAACAGCGGTTCGTAGACCAGTTCCGGCCGCACGTTGCTGTCATAGCCGATGCCGATCTCGACCTCGCCGCGCTCCAGCGCATCGAGCACGGCACGCCATGGCGACACCCTCATCTCGATCTGGATATTGGGGTTGCGGCGGTGGAAGCTGGCGATCGCCGCGTCGAGTTCCTCCGAGATGACCGACGAGATGAGCTGGATGCGGACCAGACCCTCGACGCGTCGGATCGCCTGGGCAATCTGGTGCGGCACCATCCTTGCCGCCTCCAGCATGTCCTCGCTGAGCGCCATCAGCGCCTCGCCGGCCGCGGTCATCTCGACCCCGGTGGAGGACCGGCGCAGCAGCTGCACGCCGACCTGATCCTCCAGCCGCTTCAGCGCGGCGCTGATGCTCGGCTGCTGCCGGTTGAGCTTGCGCGCCGCCGCGCCGACGCCGCCGGCCCGGACGATCTCGACAAAGGTGCGAAGCAGGTTCCAGTCGACGCGGCCGGCAAAGGTCTTGTCCGGCAACGCTGCGCGCTCAACCAAGTCTCGGCTCCTGCAGTTTCGCCGGACCTTAGCGGTGCGGTCCGGCAAGGGAAGCGGCAGCCGGGCCGGTTGTATGGCCATGGCCGAGCGACTATCTGCGCGGAGCAGTCGTCAAAGAGCGACCGGTACCGACAGGAGATGATCGCATGAAGAGAGCAGCATTGGCGGCAATTGCCGCTTTGTTGGTGGCACCGGCAGCATTCGCCGCAGCGCCGGACAACCCCCTGGTCAAGAACAGCGTCGCGCTCAAGCTCGACCATCTCGACCTCGCCACCGTCGACGGGCAGCGGACGCTGGCCATCCGCATGGATCAGGCGGCGCGCGACGTCTGCGGCGATCGGCTGGCGACCATCCATCTGTCGCTCGATGCGCAGAGCCGGGCGTGCCGGACCGAGGTGCTGGCCGACATCCGCTCGCGCATCGAACAGCGGACGGCCCAGGCTGGAGGCGGCAGCGGCGTCCAGGTCGCGCTGCGATAGGCCGCTTCCAGATCCCTACACGTCTACCTTCAACGTCGCCGGTGCGTCGGTGATCGTCAGCAGCTCGGCATGGGGCATCAGCCCGATGCGGCCGAAATTCTCCAGCAGCTGACGATACGCTGCCGCGACCGGGCGAGGCTTGCGGTCGAGGTCGTATAGACCGCACGGGATCACGGTGCCGTTGCGCTCGGCAAGCTGCGAGTCCCAGTCGATCTGGTCGGTCAGGCTGTACCAGGTGAAACCGAGCACCGGGATGCCGCCGTCGCGCGCGGCCAGGATGTTGATCCACTGCTTCCACAACCATTCGGGCGCGGCGTCGGGCAGGAACACGTTGGTCTCGGTGTGGAAGACCGGCTTGCGATAGCGGCGGTAATATTCGCGCACGATGACGTGCCAGCCATAGACGTCCTCACCCGCGATGGTCGTGCCGTCGGGCAGCACGATCCGCTCGTTGCGCCCGTAATAGTCCATGCCGAGCACCTGATAGCCGGGCGGCTCGCCGGCCATGAACCAGGCGTACTCTTCGCGGGTCAGGCCGTTGTCGAGCAGGAACAGCATCATCTCGGCATCGGGCGCGTTGGCGTAGAGCAGGTCGAGCGACAGGAAGCGCAGCTTGTTGGCGATGCGGACATGGTCCGGCTCGACCGGCGTCGCGGCGTGGAGGCACTCGGCAGTCTCTGACTGAACGATCATGCAGTCGGGTCGCGCACGGGCGATCGCCTGGATGCCGAGGATGTTGGCGGCGGTCGCGTGCTTCAGCGCGGTGACGAACGAGCGGTCGTCGCGGCGCTGCTCGTTCCAAAGGCCATCGCGGCCGCTGTTGCGCGCGGTCACGTAGATTTCGTTTACCGGCGTGTAGCAGCGCACCCAGGGATAGCGCGCGGCGACCTGTGCGCAATAATCGGCGAACAGCACCGGCAGTTCGGGGTTCTGATAGTCGCCCCAGGCGTCGGGCAGGCCGAAATGCATCAGGTCGAGGACCGGTTCGATCTCCAGCCGCCGCATCTCCGCCATCGCGTCGTCGGCGAACGCCCAGTCGCGCGCGCCGTCGCGCCCGACGATACGGTGCAGCGGCAGGCCGTAGCGCAACGTGCGCAGCCCCAGATCGTGCACCAGCCCCAGGTCCTCGCGCCAGCGATCGTAATGGCCGCACTCGGCGAGCTGGTCGCGCCGGTCAGTGCCGCCCTGCGTCATCGGGTAGGAACATTCGATGCCGGTGGCGAAGCGGAACGAGCCGGCAGCACCGTCGGGCAGTCCCGCGCCGCTCTCGCCGGTGCGCCCGCCATGACGGTCGCCCTGGGTATCGTCATCACCGAAGCGGCGGCGGACATCGTCGAGAAAGGTCATCGGCCACGCTCCAGGAAACGATCGGCGGTGCGCAGCGACAGCGCCATCTGCGTCAGCGCGGGATTGACGGACAGCGCGCTCGGGAACACCGAATTATCGCAGATCGAGAGGTTCGCGACCTCGAAGCTGCGGCAGTCGGCGTCGACCACCGCGTCGTTGCCGTCCGGCCCCATGCGGCAGCCGCCGAGCGTGTGGGCGTTGCGCTGGAAGGTCCAGATGTCGCGCGCGCCGGCGGCCTCCCACACGGCGCGCATCATGCCCTCCGCATGGGCGGTCATCGCCTGCTCGTTGGGACCGTTGGCGAAGGTGACGAGCGGCTTGGCGAAGCCGCGCGCGTCGACCTCGTCGCAGAGCGTCAGGCGGTTGTCGGGGCTGGGCAGGCAGTCGCCGAGCATGTTGATGCCAGCGACATGGTCGAATCGCGCCATGTGGTCGACCAGCGCCTTGCCCCACAGCCCGGACCCGCGCGCGAGCTGGCCGGCATAGGTGACCGGCATGACGCCGATCGACTGGAGGAGGTAGCCGCCCGTGAACCCGGCATCGCGCGGCCGGTGCATGTCCTCGCTGATCAGCGCGCCGGGGATGCCGCGCGTCGGATGGGTGGGCTCGTCGAACACGCCCCAGACCTGCAAGCCCGGATGCGCCATGAAGTTGCGCCCGACCTGCCCCGAGCCAAGCGCGAGGTCGTGGAGCAGCAGCATCCGCGGGCTCTCGACCCCGCCGGCGCACAGGAAGACGTGAGCGCAGCGCTGCCGCCGCTCCTCGCCGTCGCGCTCGTCGCGGTAGATGACGGCGGCGATCCGGCCCGCTCGGTCGCGTTCGAAGCCGGTGACATAGCAACGGTCGCGCACCTCCGCGCCTGCCTTCACGGCGGCGGGAATATAGGTGACATCGGTCGAGGCCTTGGCACCGTTCGAGCAGCCCGCCTGGCAGTGGCCGCGGTTGGTGCAGGCGGGGCGGAAGCCATAGGCCTCGCGATAATAGCTGCCCGACAGCGCCGCGTTGGGAGCAGGCGCGGTGGCGATGCCGTGCGCGGCGCACCCCCGCGCCATCGCCCGCGCGGCGGCGTTGAGCGGGAGCGGGGGCAGGGGATAGGTTTGCGTACGCGGCGGTCCCCATGGATAGATGGCGGGACCCGAGACGCCGATGAAGCGCTCTACCTCGTCATAGTAAGGCACCAACTCGGCATGGGCGATCGGCCAGTCGCGGCCCTGCCCGGTCTCGCTGGCGATGCGCAGGTCGTCGGGCTGGGCGCGCGGGCAATATGCGGTCCAGTGGAGCGTCGAGCCGCCAACTCCTGTGCCCGAATTGTTCGCACCGAAGGCGAGGGGGTCGGTGCCGGCCGATAGCCGCTCGTCGCGCCAGAACAGCTTGTCCTGCTCCGCCTCGTCGGTGGCGAAGTCGTCGACGGGCGACCACCAGCGGCCCGCCTCCAGCGCCACGACCGAGCAGCCCGCCTCGGCCAGCCGCGCCAGGATCGGCGCGCCGCCAGCGCCAGTGCCGATCACGACCGCATCCACTTGGTCATCGGGCAGGTGGCGGCGCATCGCAGGACGCTCAGCCATGCGCGGGAAAGCCGGCAGCGTCCGACATGCCGTCATAGCCGATCGAAAGCTGGACGAGCGGATGGGCGTAGGCCAGCTGGACCAGCCGGGCGAGCACCTCCTCGAACCACAGGTCGGAGGGTACTGGCCAATCCGCGACGCCGGTACGCGCCACTTCCAGCAGCCGGTCGCGCTCCGCATCGTCACCGTCGAGGAAAGTATCCGCCTCCAGCCGGTCGAGCCCCGCCGCGAGCGCGATCCCGTCGACCGGCATCGCGGCATAACGCCAGCCGTCGCCGGGGCCGTCCGCCACATCAGCCTCCAGCCGTCCGGCGAGATCGACGACCTCTTCCAGCGGCCCGAGCGGCACGAGCCGCCACGCCACCGCGTCGAGCACCGCCAACTGGCGTGCGGTGAGCGCTCGCGGCGACGATCGCCGCCAGGCAAGCCGGGCGCTCAGCGCGGCGCGCGTCGGCGCGGTCAGCCGGTCGGACGCAAGCAGCGCATCGGCTTGGGCGCGAAGCATTCCCACGTTTGCGACGGACGGCTCGGAGGGGGTGGCGATCACTCGCCGCACAGCCGTCGAGATCGGCGATAGTTCCACGCAGCAAGGAGATACTAGGGCAGGCGTGCGTTGCCGCTCTGATCAATCAGGAGTGTCCTCATGAGCATCGCCTCGGCCCTCGGCCTCGACCGGCCCCGCGTCCGCTACGCCGTCGTGGGCGCGGGCGACATCACCCAGCGCGCGATGATGCCCGGCATCGAGCATACCGGCAACTCGACGCTGACCGCGATCGTCACCGGCGACCCTGAAAAGGCGCGGGTGCTGGCCGACGAGTACAAGATTGAGCATGTCTACGGCTATGATCAGTTCGACGCGCTGCTGGCGTCGGGCGAGATCGATGCGGTGTATCTGGGCACTCCCAACTGGCGGCACGCGGAGTTCGCCGTTCCGGCGCTGAAGGCCGGCATCCACGTGCTGTGCGAGAAGCCGCTGGAGGTGTCGTCCGAGCTGTGTCGGTCGATCCAAGAGGCGGAGCGCGCCTCGACCGCCAAGCTGATGGTCGCCTATCGCCTGCACTTCGAGCCCGGCACGCTGGACGCGATCAGCCGCATCCGCGCGGGCGAGATCGGCGAGCCGCTCGCCTTTACCTCCTGCTTCGGGCAGATGCTCGATCCCGCCAACCACCGCGCCGAGCATGGCCTGGCGGCGGGGCCGCTGTTCGACATGGGGCCATACCCGATCAACGCGATCCGCTACCTCTTCGGGGCCGAGCCGGTCGCGGTCGAGCACGCGGTGGCGACGCGCCAGCCCGACTCGGGGTTCGGCGATCTCGACGACACGGTGGCGGTGACGCTACGGATGCCGGGCGACCGGCTGGCGACCTTCACCGTCTCCTATTATCTCAACAGCATTGACAGCCTGATCGTCGCCGGGACGAAGGGTAGCATCCATATGAGCCCGGCCTTTGGTTATGGCGAAGGCATCGAGCAGAACCGCATCGTCGGTCAGAAGAAGACCCACCAGACGTTCAAGGCGACCGACCAGTTCGGCGGCGAGATGCGCTATTTCTCCGAGTGCATCCTCCACGATCGCGAGCCGGAGCCGGGCGTCGAGGAGGGATTGGCCGACCTGCGCGTCGTCGAGGGCATCGTTCGCGCGCTGGAGACCGGCGAGCGGCAGGAGCTGCCGCCCTTCACCCGCTCGCGCCGGATCGACCCGGACGCGCAGGTGCAGACGCTGTCGGGGGTGACGCCGCCCGAGGACGTCAACGCGTCCAGCCCGTCGCGCGACGAGGGGTGAGCGCCGGCGAACTGGATCCGCAGGCGCGCGCCGTTCTCGACGCGCTGT